>JBIOZN010000197.1:0-8184 GCA_044871175.1 Acidimicrobiales bacterium
TGCCGGGGGCGGTGAAGGTGGCCCGGAAGCGGGCGCCCTGAGGAAGGGCGCCCGAGTCGTAGGAGCCGTCGGCAGCTGTGACCGTGTGGTCCGCCGGGTCCTCGTTGACCCAGTTGACCGTGCTGCCGACGGCGATCGTGAGCGACGCCGGGAAGGCGAAGCCGGAGATGGGGGTGGCCACCTCGCCGGACTGCGTCCCGGCCACCGGGGCGGCGGTCCGGGGACCGTCGGCGGTGAACCCGTCCACCGCCAGGACGACGAGACCGGCTGCCAGCAGGGCGACGAAGCCGATCTCGATGACGTTCTGCCGGCGGCGCGAGCGGGCCGGAGCGGGCGGGGGAACGGTGGTGGCGGCCACGAGCGTGACTAGCGGACGGTGACGGTGCCCTGCATGGACGGGTGGATCTGGCAGTGGAACGCGAACGTTCCCGCCTCGGTGAAGGTGTGGCTGAACGTGGCGCCCTGCTTGAGCGGGGTGGCCAGGCCGGAGTCGAACGAGCCGTCGTCGGCCGTCACGGTGTGCGAGGCCGGGTCCTGGTTGGTCCACGTCACCGTCGTGCCCTTGGCCACCTCGAGGTCCTTGAACGAGAAGTCCTTGATGGTGGCGGCGACGGCCGCGGGCGCCGGAGCGGCGGGGGCCGGAGCGGGCGCGGCCGCCGGCGCCCCCGCCGCGGCTTCACTGAACTTGCCCTCGGGCGTGGCGGCATACCAGGCGCCGCCGACGCCCTGGCCGTTGGCGTCGCCGGGGGCCTTGTCAGCGGCGAAGCGGTAGAGGGGCCATCCGTTCAGCGTGACCTGGGTGGTGCCGTCGGGCCGCGGCACCCAGCCGAGCAGCCCGGAGTCGATGCCGGCACCGGCGGTCGCCTGCTGCTCGACGGTGAGCGGCGGCCAGTTCTCGGCACAGGTGTCGACGCAGGTGGGCGCCCCGTCCTTGGTGTCGTTCTTGAACAGGTAGAGCGTGTAGCCCTGGTCGTTGACGGCGACATCGCCGACGCCGGTGGCTCCGATGTTCACCGTGCCGTTGGCCGAGTCGGTCACCAGCTGGCCGGCGGGGTCGAGGGCGTACCACGTGCCGCCCACGCCCTGGCCCTGCAGCTCACCGGGGCCGTGGTCGCCGTTGAAGTAGTAGAGGGGGTGGCCGGCGTAGGTGGCCTGGTTGGCGCCGTCGGCACGGGCGACGGTGCCGAGCTGGTCACCGTCGATCGAGCCCGCCGGCGTGGGCGCGGCGCTCACCAGCAGCGGCGGCCAGTTCTTGGCGCACTGGTCGACGCAGGCGGGGGTCTGGCCGGCCTCGTCGTGGGTGAAGGCGTACACCGCCCGGCCGTCGCGGTCGACGACCACGGGCCCGAGGGCGCTGGTGGCGGTGGCGATGATGGCCGCCGACCCGGGGCCAGTGGCGGCATGCGCCGCCGTGGTGGGCGGCGTGGTCGTGGCCGGCGCCGTCGGCGCCGGGGCGGTCGCGGCCGGAGCAACCGTGGTCTCGGCCGCCGGGGCCCCCACGGTCACGGCCGGAGCGGCATCGAGGTCGTCGTCGCCGCCGCTGCCGCCACAGGCGGCCAACAGCACGGCCGAGCCGAAAGCGAGCACGGCGCCGCGGCGCCAGATCCGGGTCGTCCTGGTAGTCAAGGTTGTCCCTTTCGCGGGGCGGGGGGTTCCGGGAGCGATACGCCGGGGCGGCGAGAACGGTTCGCGCATGGACCAGGAGGGTGACGGGCGGCCGGCCCGGTCACATCCGTGGCCAGTACGGAGTTCGCGGGCGAGCACCGGCCCACGGCCCGCGTCGCCCCCCGGCCCGTCGCCGGATCCAACTTTCGTCGAGAAGTGTCGTGTGGCGACCGAAAGTGACGACAGTCGTGCACGGGCGCGCCGGCGCCCACGAGCACCGGGCGCGGCCGCGTCTCCTAACGTCGGCGGCATGGACGAGGAGGCGGGCGCCGAGGCCCTGGGTCGGCGCCTGGCGGAGCTGGTGACCGCCCGCCGGGAGGCGGGGGAGTACGACCACGACCTCGAGGCGTGGATGGACGAGCACTTCCGCCGGGTCGCCGGCCGGCCCGGCGAACCCCCGCTGGGAGAGGTCCTGGCGGCGGTGGCCCGGGTGCAGGCCCATCCGCCCTTCCATCTGCCCGACGTGGGGTCGACCTCGCGCCTGCCCGGTGGGGCCGCGGTGCACGCCGCCGTCGGGTCGCTGCTCACCCGCCACCTGCAAGAGCTGGTGAGCCAGCTCAACGCCTACGCCGACACCGTGCGCGACAGCGTGGCCGCCCTGGCCGAGGTGGTGAGCATCCCCCGCCACCTCATCGGGCAGTTGCAGTCGATGGACGACCGCCTGGCCGAGGTGCAGCGCACCGTCAACCGGATCGCCGACGCCGCCGTCGACCACCCGTGACCGAGGCCGCCCCCGACCCCGAGTCCGCGCCCGACCCCGAATCGACGCCCGACCCCGAGGCCGCGCCCGACCCGGAATCGACCCCCGACCCCGACGCCGCCCCCGACCCCGAGACCGCCGGCCATCTGGCGGCCATCGACGGTGCGGTGGTGGTGTGGCTGGCCCCGTTTCATCCCGCCGCCGACGGCCTGCGCCTGGTGGAGGCGTTCCACGTCCTGGCCACCTGGCACCGACCCGACGCCTTCGTCGTCATGGCCGGCGCCGACCACGACCGCCGCTACCGGGAGGCCTTGCAGGCCCTGGTGACCGACCTGGCGCTCGATCGCAGCTGGCTGGCGGTGAACCCGTCGCCGGCGCGCACCGCCGCCTTTCGGGCGCGGGCCGATCTCACCCTGTCCCCGGCCGTGCTGGGGGCCGCCGACCGGGCGGCCGGCCGGCGCATCGGTGCCGTCGAGCTCGGCGCCGCCCTCGCCGGCGTGCTCGACCCCGCCCTGGCCGGCGTCCCCGACCGCGCCTGATGCGGCTGCTGTTCGTCGTCCACCGCTACGGCGCCGACATCGCCGGCGGGGCCGAGACGTACTGCCGCCTCCTGGCCGAGCACCTGGCCGAGGCCGGGCACGCCGTCGAAGTGGTGACGTCGTGCGCCGTGAGCTATGTCGACTGGGCCGACGTCCTGCCGCCGGGCATCACCGAGGAGGCCGGCGTCACCGTGCACCGCCTGCCGGTGCGTGAACCACGCGACCCGGCCTGGTTCGGGCGGCTGTCGGCTCGCGTGCTGAGCGGCGACCGCCTGCCCCCCTGGCACCTCCAGCGGGAGTGGATGCGCCGGCAGGGACCCGCCCTCCAGGGGTTGGGGGCGTGGCTGGTCGACCGGGCCCGGCACGGCGCCGACGACGTCGCCAACGTCGTCACCTACCTGTACGCCACCACGGCCTGCGCCCTGTCCACGCTGGCCGGGCGGGTCCCGCTCGTGCTGCACCCGACGGCCCACGACGAGCCGCCCCTGCGCCTGCCCCTGTACGACGCGCTGTTCCACCTGCCCGACGCCTTCGCTTTCCTCACCGAAGAGGAGGAGGCACTGGTACGGGGACGGTTCGGGGTGCACCAGCCGGGCCGGGTGCTCGGCATCGGCGCCGACCTCGACGCCGCCGGCGCCGGCGCCGACGGGGGCGCCGCCTTCCGCCGCGCCTACGGGCTGGGCGCCGACCCCTACCTCCTCTGCCTGGGACGGGTGGACGCGTCCAAGGGGGCGCCCGAGCTGGTCGAGTGGTTCGGGATGTACTGCCTGCGCCGGGGCCGGCGGGTGCGCCTGGCCCTGGTCGGTGATCCCGTCGAGCGCCTCGCTCTGCCGCCCGGCGTCGTGCTCACCGGCATCGTCGACGAGGGCATGAAGGGCTCGGCCCTTTCGGGGGCGCTGGTCCTGGTGCAGCCCTCGTACTTCGAGAGCTTCTCCATGGTGCTCACCGAGGCGTGGGCCCACGGTGTGCCGGCGCTGGTGCAGGGACGCTCACCGGTGCTCGCCGGGCAGGCCCGGCGTTCCGGTGGGGCGATCGCCTACCGCGGCTTCGCCGAGTTCGAGGCGGCTCTCGACGTCCTGCTCGACGACCCCGCGCTCCGGTACCGCCTCGGTGCCGCCGGCCGGGCCTACACCGCCGTCCAGTACGGGTGGCCGGCCGTGGTCGCCCGCTACGAGACGCTCGTGCATGACCTCCTGGGGGCGGCGGCGCGCCACTAGCCTCGGCGCGCCATGCCCCGCGCCCTCATCACCGGCATCACCGGCCAGGACGGCCAGTACCTGGCCGAGCTCCTGGCCAGCAAGGGCTACGAGGTGTTCGGCCTGCTGAAGGGGCAGAACAACCCCAAGGCGGAGATGCTCCAGACCGAGCTGCCCTTCGTCGAGCTCATCCCCGGCGATCTGCAAGACCTCACCAGCCTGGTATCGGCCCTCGAGCAGACCCAGCCCAACGAGGTCTACAACCTGGGCGCCATCTCGTTCGTGGCCATGAGCTTCAAGCAGGCCGAGCTCACGGCCAACATCACCGGGCTGGGCGTGCTGCGCCTGCTCGACGCCATCCGCATGGTGGGCGGCAGCGAGCGCAACCCGATCCGCTTCTACCAGGCGTCGAGCTCGGAGATGTTTGGCAAGGTCCGCCAGACACCCCAGAACGAGGACACGCCCTTCTACCCCCGGTCGCCATATGGCTGCGCCAAGGTGTTCGGGCACGACATCACCGTGAACTACCGCGACAGCTACGGCCTGTTCGCCTGCAGCGGCATCTTGTTCAACCACGAGTCCGAGCGCCGCGGGCTCGAGTTCGTCACCCGCAAGGTCACCAACGCCGCTGCCCGGATCAAGCTCGGGCTGCAGGACGAGCTGGTGATGGGCAACCTCGACGCCAAGCGGGACTGGGGCTACGCCGGTGACTACGTCAAGGCGATGTGGCTCATGCTGCAGCAGGATCAGCCGGGCGACTTCGTCGTGGCCACCGGGCAGACCCACAGCGTGCAGCAGTTCTTGGAAGCCGCCTTCGGCCACGTCGGGCTCGAGTGGCCACGCTACGTGCGCCAGGACCCCCGGTTCTTCCGCCCGGCCGAGGTCGACCTGCTGGTCGGCGACGCCACCAAGGCGCGCACCGAGCTGGGCTGGAAGCCCGAGGTCGACTTCGCCGGTCTGGTCGAGCGCATGGTCGAGCACGACCTGCGCCTCGAAGCCCGCAAGGCCGGTATCCCGCTGGACTGAGCGGGTCGTGGGGGCTTGCGGTCGTAGGGCGCCGACAACTCCCCACGACCGCCGCGACCCCGTCCCGTCAGCCGGGCGGAGGACGCCGGCGCGGCACGGGACCGAGGCCCACCGCTTCGAGCCGCTGGCCCAACCAGCGCCAGCCCCGCCGCACCCGCCCGAACACCACGACGACCAGGACGATGCCGGCCACCAGCAGCACGAGGGCGAGGGTGGCCGCGGCCCACGGGTGCTGCCAGGCCAGCAGCACCACGCCCACCCCCGTGACGTCCTCGCCGGTGCTGATCCCGATGTTGGTGAACGGCTCGGGCGAGGTGTTGACGGCCAGCCGCAAGGTCGCCTTGGTGAGATGACTGCCCAACGCGACCCCGCCGGCCAGCGCGCCCACCGTCGCCTGGCCGAGGGTGTCGGCGTCACCGGCGATGAGGCTGCCCAGCACCACGGCGATGAACGGCCGGATGATCGTGTGGACGCTGTCCCACAGGCTGTCGACCACCGGCACCTTGTCGGCCACGAACTCGATCGCCGTGAGCACGCCGGCGGCGACGAGGACGTCCGTGCGCTGGAGGGCGGCCGGCGTGGTGGCGACGTCGAACCGGCCGAGCAGCCCCGTGAGCAGCACCACGCCGTAGGCGCTGATCCCCGCCGCCCAGCCGTTGGCGATGGCCAGCGGGTCCTCGAGCACGCGCCCTCAGGCGGGGCAGCCGACGCCGGCGTCGATCACGCCGCCCGGGACTGTGCCCGGCGGCGGGTGCAGCGTGCGGAACGTGAACGCCTCGGCGGTGGGCCCGTGCCGCTGCAGGTGCTCGAGGCGACCGCGCGCTTCGAGCGGCGCGGGCCGGTGCCCGGCCGGCACCCACCACAACGCCAGGAACGATTCGCCCATGCGCTCGAACCACCGGCGCCGCTGGCGCATCACCTCGACGTGCGCACTGCGGTACACGAACTCGCTCAGCGCCTCGGCTGACGCCCACACCGACAGGTTCATGATCAGCAGGTCGTCGTCGTAGGGCCGCAGGGACGTGGCGTCACCCGCCTCGGTCTGCAGCCGCCACACGAACCCGGGGGCCGCATCGGCCCGCGCGTTGATCGGGGCGAGGGCGGCCACGAAGTCGGCCAGCCGGGGCGTGTCGAGGGGCTCGAGCAGGCGGGCGATGTTGACCTGGGCCAGCTCCCAGCCGCCGCCCTCGCCGGCGCCGCCGCCCGTCACGGCTCGACGGCCACGTCGTGCAGGGCCTCCACGATGCTGTCGGCGTCGTAGGTGGCGCCGGTGGCCAGCTGATCCCGCAGCGCCCACCCGAAGAACACCAGCGCGGCGGCAGTGCTGGCCACCAGCGCCAGCTCCACTCGCAGCAGCAGGTCGTGGCCGGAAACGGCGACGGCGGCGAGGAACACCACCACCCCGATGAGCCACCCGAGCGCGACTTTGGCGTGGCCGTGCAGCGCGATGACGGCCTGGGCGATGGCCAGGGCCACCATGAACAGCGCCGACGCCAGCGCCACCATCCCCAGCGTGCGGTGGCCCAGGTCGGCGTCGAAGGCCAGGCTCACGACGAAGGGCCCGATCGTGAAGGCGCCGAGTGTGCCGAGGGCGCCGATCACGACGACCACCACCATGAGCTTGCGGAAGCCGCGCCGGAACTCCTCGAGCCGCCCCTGGGCCGCCAGCCGGGCCAGCTTGGGCAGCAGGGCCGCCTGCACCGCCTGGAACAGGAACAGGGGCACGCGGGCGAGCAGGACGCCCTTGAAGAAGTCCGACACGAGCTGGTCCTGGGCCGGCGAGCCGTCCGACAGGAGGCCCACTGCCAGCGGCCCGGCGTTCACCAGGCTCTGGCCCAGCACCGAGCCGGCCAGCAACCAGCCGAGGTTGGGGGTGATCTCGGCCCACGACGTCTCAGGACCGGGCACGAGGAGGCCCTCGCGACGGCGGCCGTGCAGGGCGATGGCCAGCGCGAACACGGGGGGCAGGGCCACGGCCATCCCGTACGGACCGACGAAGGCGACGCCCGCCAGGGCGAGGGCGGCGCAGGCCGTCACCCGCAGCGTGCCCTCGGTGGCCATGTACAGCCCGTAGGGCCCGAAGTTGCCGGTGCCCGACAGCGTGCCCCGCAGGAAGTGCCCGGCGGCGTAACCGGCGAAGGCGATCAGCAGGGCGACGAGCAGCGACCAGCGGCCGTCGAACAGCTCGTCGACGAGGATCGGGCTGAGGGCCAGGACCCCCAGGCTCACCACCGCCAGCAGGACCACGCTGAGCACGGCGGCGCGCTGCACCACGGGCAGCCCGCCCTGGCCGAGGCCGCGCCGGTGGGCCAGGGCCCGGCCGACCTCCTGCTCGATGGGCAGGAAGAACCCGGGGGCGAGCACGAACGTCACCGACCACAGCAGGCTGAGCGGGGCGAAGACGTCGTCGGACAGCGCGTGCCCGGCGATGGCCAGGAAGCCGTAGGCGCAGAGGCCGTTGATGATGAGGCCGGCCCCGACCGACAGGGTGCCCTCGGGGAGCGGGTTGCGTTCGCTGGCGCGGGTCAGTAGGGCGGCGGGGCGGGGGGCCAAGGCGGCCAGATTAGAAGCCGGCGCGCCCGGGACCGTGGCAGGGCCGCGGCCGGCCGGGCGCGGTCGGCCGGCGGCGGTCAGGCGACGAACCAGCCGGCCACGTCGGCGACCAGGTCCACGTCGGCGTAGGAGGTGAAGCACACCTGCCCACCGGCCCCGACCGGGGTCGTGACCAGGTTGGGCACGCTGGTGCCCGGCCGGTAGTTGAGGTTGGACGCGTAGGGCGCCGGTACCCCGCAGGGATAGACGGTGACGTATCCCGGGCCGGACGCGTTGGTGGCGGTGACGTTGAGGGTCACGGCGGCGACGCCCGCCCCCGGCACGCCCTTGCTGCCCAGCACGGGCAGGGCCAGCTGGCCCCCGGCCGGGACCCGCACCCGGGCGCCGATCCCCGTGCCGTCGCGGGTGTCGAGCACCCGGTTGGGGGGCAGCGGCACGAAGCGGGAGCCGCTCGGCGCCCCACCCGGCCCGTACCAGCCGGCCACGTCGACCACCACGTGCGTGC
>JBIOZN010000198.1:0-12145 GCA_044871175.1 Acidimicrobiales bacterium
GCGTGCCCGCCCAGCGCGGCAGGCGGACCCCGGAGGCGACCAGGGCGGCACTGACGGCCAGCACCGCCACGACCGCGCCGAACAGGGCGTCGGTGGCCACCCACGCAAGGGGCGCGCCGCCGAGGCGGCGCACGGCGAGCTGGCCGCCGATCCCGCCCACGACGGCGCCGACGAAGGCGGCGAAGCGCAAAGCCCGCCAGGCCGCCGGGCGCAGCGCCCGCGCCCGGTCGACGGGGGCCAGGAGGACGAAGCGGACCTCGGCGGGCTCGACGGCGAGCGGGCCGCCGCGGCTGCCCGAGCGCACACCGGCGGCCAGGGCGAGGGCGGCGAGCACGCCGAGCATGGCGGGCCCGTGGTCTTCGACCCGGGCCATGGTGCTGGCGCCGACGCGCGTGCCGCCCACGATGCTGGACAGGAACAGGGTGAGGGCGATGCCCACCACGGCGGCGAGGTAGGCGTGATAGGCGGCGTCCATCCAGTCCAGGCCCTCGAGCCGATGCCGGCGACGGGAGGCGCGCAGTTCTTTCAGCGTGATGGCGGCCTCGGCGGGCGCGAGCACGAACGGCCACGTTACCGGCGCGTCACCCCGATCGATGGGCGCCCGCCCCCGTACTCATCCTTGGTGCCGCCCGCTTCTCGCTTGCGTGACACTTGCGTTGACCCCTCCACCAGAACCGTCACACAAGCGGGATCGGGGGCTCAGCCGCCGGTCGCCGCCGGTCGGGTGGGATCGGCGGCCCAGCCCGACCAGCTCGGTACGAACAGCCGACCGGGGCCGAGGCCGGCGTGTTCGAGCGCGAGCAGGTTGAGGCAGGCCGACACGCCCGAGCCGCAGTAGGCGATGACGTCGCTGCCCTCGTCGATGCCGAGGGCGCCGTAGTGGCGGCGCAGGTCGGCGGGCGCACGAAAGCGGCCGGAGCCGTCCACGTTGGCCGTCGACGGTGCGTTACGGGCGCCGGGGACATGGCCGGGGCGGGCGTCCACGGGCTCGACCTCGCCCCGGTAGCGCTCGGGCGAGCGAGCGTCGACCACCACGGCCGGCCCGGCCAGCAGCTCATCGGCGCCGGCCAGGCGCGCACGCGGCCAGTCGGGGGGAACGGTGAGGCGCGCCGGCGGTTCCGCCGGGAGCGGGGGAGGGCCGGTCTCGCAATCGTCGCCCCCCGACTCGCCCCACGCGGCCAGGCCGCCGTCGAGCAAGGCGGCCGCCTGACCGCAGGCCTGCAGCATCCACACCAGCCGGCCGGCGACCGTGCCGCCCGCGTCGTCGTAGGCCACCACCACGACGCCGTCGCCGATGCCCAGGGCACCCATGCGGGTCGCGAAGCTCGCCGTCGAAGGAAGCGGGTGGCGGCCGGCGGCCCCGCCCTTGGTGGGGGCCGACAGGTCGCGGTCGAGGTCGACGAACACCGCGCCGGGAACATGCCCGGCCTCGTACGCCGCCGCTCCCGAGCGGCCGTCGAGGTACCAGCGCACGTCGGCCACCACCAGGCCGGGCCGACCCATCTGGCGTTCGAGCCACGCGCGATCGACGACCACGCCCTGCTCGGATCCACGGCTGACCCCCGGTGCACGCGCCATCGTGCGACGGTATCGGCGCCCGGGAAGGCGAACCATGTCGACCGACACCGCCGAAGTGTTCTTCAGCCTGCTCGCGCTCGTGGCCAATGCGGCCACGCTGGCGCTGCTCGTCGCCCACGTCCTCGCTCGGCGCGCGCCGGCGACGCCGGTCGGGCGGACGGCGGACGACGCCCTCGCCGCCGTCGGCGACAACGCGCTCGTGCTCGCCGCCGCCGTCGCCCTCACCTGCACGGTGGGCAGCCTCTACTTCTCCGAAGTGGCCAACTTCACGCCGTGCACGTTGTGCTGGTACCAACGCATCGCCATGTACCCCCTGGCGGTGGTGCTGGCCATCGCCGCTGTCCGGGCCGACACCGACGTGCGCGTGTACGTGTGGCCGGTGGCCGCCATTGGGGCGGTCATCGCCCTCTACCATTTCCTGCTCGAACGGTTCCCCAAGCTCGACGCCGGCGCGTGCTCGCTGGAAGTTCCCTGCGAAGTCGTGTGGTTCCGCCGCTTCGGGTTCATCACGTTGTCCTATATGGCCCTGTCCGGTTTCCTGTTCATCGGCGTGCTGCTCGTGCGCCCCCCACATCGTGAGGAGCCCTGATGGCCGCCAAGTCCCGATCCGCTTCCCGGCCGGCGGCCCGGCCCGGCGCGCGTCCTTCCGGCGCCCGTTCTGCTCGCCCGTCCAAGCCCAACCGAACGCCGCTGTGGATCGCCCTGGGCGTCGTGGTGCTGGTGGCGGCGGTGGCGCTCGGGATCGTGGCCGCCACCGGGGGAGACGACGGCGACGTCGCCACGTCGGGGACGGGTGGCGCGCTCACCGAGACCGCGCCCGTCACCGTCACCGGAACGCCGCTGCCGGCGGCGCCCAACCCCGCCGCCGGCCAGACCGGTCCCGACACGGGGATCGGCCTGGCCGCGCCCGAGTTGGCGGGCACGTCGTTCGACGGGACACCGGTGACCATCGCCCCGGGCGACGGCACGCCGCACCTCGTGCTGTTCGTCGCCCACTGGTGCCCGCACTGCCAGCGGGAGGTGCCACTGGTGTCCCAGTGGATCCGGGACGGGAAGGCCCCCGCGGGGCTCGACATCACGGCCGTGTCCACCGGCGTCGACGCCCGCCGCGACAACTACCCGCCGTCGGCGTGGCTGCAGGACGAGCAGTGGCCGACACCGGTGCTGGCCGACGACGAGGAGGCCACCGCCGCGACGGCGTACGGCTTGTCGGCGTTCCCCTTCTTCGTCGTGGTCGACGCCCAGGGCCGGGTCGTCGACCGCTTCACGGGCGAGATCTCGATGGACGACCTGAGCGCCCGCCTCACCAACGATCTCGGGTGAGGGCGGCGCGCTCGGCGGCGGCCAACACCTCGCGTACCGGCCGTCCGAGGGCCGCGGCGGCGCGGGCGGCATCGTCGTGCTCAGCCTTGACCCGGCCCGGCTTCACCTTGACGCGCACGGCCTGCCCGTCGACGCTGACGACTTCCACGTCCCGTTCGGCCGGCCACCGCTCGAGGGTGGCCGCCCGCACCCCGAACGTCCCCGTCTCGGCCGTGAGGGCGGCCGCCACCGGCGCCGCCAGGGCGGGGTCGACCAGGGCGTGCACCGTGTGGGCCGGACGCCCCTTCTTCATCACCACCGGGGTCACCCAGGCGTCATGGGCGCCGGCGGCGAGCAGCGCGGTGATCGTGTGGGCCAGCACCTCGCCGGTGACATCGTCCACGTTGGTCTCGAGCAGCACGACGGGCTGGCCCCGGTCGCGCCCCGGCCCGGCCGCCGCCGTAGCCGTCCCGACGACGACCTGCACCAGGTTGGGGCGATGGTCGAGGACGCCGCGCCCGGCGCCATAGCCCACCGCGCCGACGGTCACGGCGGGCAGCGGCCCCCACGCCGACACCAGGGCCGCCAGCAGGGCCGCGCCGGTGGGCGTGGTGAGCTCCACGGCGTCCTCCACCCCGTACACCGGGGCGCCGGCCAGCAACGCCACCGTCGCCGGCGAGGGGTTGGGCAGCGGCCCGTGGGCCCCGGCCACCAGCCCGCCGGGGCGGCCGGCGTCGAGGCCCAGCGCCACCGGCGAGGCCTGCACCCGCTCGACGTCGAGCACTTCGAGGGCGGCGCACGTGCCCACGACGTCCACGAGGGCGTCGACGGCACCCACCTCGTGGAACTCGACCTCGTCGGGCGGCCTGCCGTGGATGTGCCCTTCGACCGCCGCCAGGCGGGTGAAGGTCGCCAGGGCCCGGGCGTGCACGCGCTCGGGCAGGGCGGCGTCGTCCAGCAGGGCGCGGATCGTGGCGAAGTCGCGGTGGTGGTGGTCGTCGCCCGTGCGCACGACCGCCCGGGTGGCCCGGATGCCGCCGCGCGCCGTGGCCTCCTGCTCGAGGGTCCAGCCGCTGACGGGCAGGCGCCGCACCAGGGCGCGCACCTCGTCGATGTCGGCACCGGCGTCGAGCAGGGCGCCGAGCGCCATGTCGCCGGCCATGCCCGAGAAGCAGTGGAACCAGGCGAGGACGGTCATGGCCGCGCCGCGGCCCCCAGGAGGCGCAGGACGGCGCACGCGGCGCCGTAGCCGTTGTCGATCCCGACGACGGTGATCCCGGCGGCACAGGAGGCGAGCATGGCCAACAGCGCGGTGACGCCTTCGAGCCCGGCGCCGTAGCCCGTGGACGTCGGCACCGCCACCACCGGTGCGCCGGTGAGGCCGCCCACGACGCTGGCCAGCGCGCCTTCCATGCCCGCCACGACCACGACGGCGTCGGCGGTGGCGAGGTCGTCGAGGTGGGCGAGCAGGCGGTGCACGCCGGCGACGCCGACGTCGCAGAGCCGCGTCGGTGTGAGGCCGAACGCGGTCAGCACGGCGACGCACTCGTCGGCCACCGCGCCGTCGGCCGTGCCGGCGGCGGCCACCACCACCCGCTCGGGCCGCTGGGCGGGACGGGCCCGCCAGATCACGGTGGCGCCCACGCGGGTGCCGCCGGGATGGGCCGCGAGCGCGGCCTTGACCTGGTCGTCGTCGGCGCGTGTGAGCAGCACCGGCCCGCTGCCGGCGGCGGCGCCGGCCAGCAGCTCGCCGACGATGCCGGCGCACTGCTCGGGCGACTTGCCCGGCCCGTACACCGCCTCGGGCAGGCCCACGCGCAGCGCCCGGTGGTGGTCGACGCGGGCGTAGCCCAGGTCGCCGTACGGCAGGCGGGCCAGACGCCGCACGGCATCGTCGGGCAACACCCGGCCGGCAGCGACGGCCGCCAGCAGCGCTCGGAGGTCGGCGGCATCCACCGCCCTATCCTCGCGACCCGTGCCTCCCCCCGACAGCCAGGCCCGCCTCGCCGGCGCGGGCGCGCACCTGCGGGTCGGCTTCCTCGGGCCGCCGGGCACGTTCACCGAGCAGGCGCTGCTCACCCAGCCCGACCTCGGCGCGGGTGAGCTGGTCCCGCTCGGGTCCATCCCCGATGTACTGGCGGCGACGGCCGCGGGTGGGGTGGACGTGGGCTTCGTGCCCGTGGAGAACTCCATCGAGGGCACGGTCAATCTCACCCAGGACGCCCTCGCGTTCCACCACGACCTGCTCATCCAGCGCGAGGTCGTCCTCGACGTGCAGCTGTGCCTCCTCGCCCCGCGGGGCACCCGCTTGGAGGACGTGCGCGAGGTGCGTTCCATCCCGGTGGCGACGGCCCAGTGCACCACCTTCCTGCGCCGCCGGCTGCCCGCGGCGGTGGCCGTGGCGACGAACTCCACGGCCGACGCCGCCCGCTCGGTGGGTGAGGCCAAGGCGCCGGGCACGGCCGCCATCGCCCCTCTGGTGGCGGCCAAGCTCTACGACCTCGACGTCCTGGCCAGCGACGTGGCCGATCACGACGGCAACCAGACGCGGTTCGTCGTGGTGGCCCCCGACGAGGTTCCGGCGCCGACGGGTCACGACAAGACCACCGTCGTCGTCTACCAGCGGGCCAACGAGCCGGGCAGCCTCATCTCCATCCTGCAGGAGTTCGCCGCCCGGCGGATCAACCTCACCAAGCTCGAGAGCCGGCCCACCAAGGCGGGTGGCCTCGGCGACTACTGCTTCGTCATCGACGCCGAGGGCCACGTCGCCGACGAGTTGCTGGCCGACTGCCTGCGCGAGCTCCGGGCCAAGCAGGGCGGGGTGAAGTTCCTCGGTTCCTACCCGGCCGCCGGCGAGCACGCCCCCGCCGCCCGGGAGCACGCCGACGCCCGCTGGCGCGACGCCGACGACTGGCTGCAGGCGATCCGCGCCCGCATCCGCTGACGGCCGGGCCCGAAGGCCGGCGCCGGCCCTACATCAGGTCGGGGTAGTGGCGCGCCACGTTGGCCGGGTAGCTGCGGACGTAGTAGTCCCACAGCTGCTGGCCGTAGACGCCCGCACCGCTTCCGGTGATCCCGTCGCGGCCGGCCAGCAGGTCGTCGCGCCGGGCCATGAACCCGGCTCGGGCGTGGCGAGGACTGGCGGCGACCGCGTCGGCGTAGGCCGGTTCGAGGGGCAGCGGGTCGAGGGGGGTGCGCAGGTCGGGACCGTGGAAGTAGGCGGCCGAGAACCGCGCCTGGCGGGCGATGACACGGTGGGTGGTGGCCACGTAGTAGTTCCCGGTCATCTTCTGCAGCATCTCGCCGAGGTTCACCACGAAGGCACCCGGCGTCGGGGGCACGTCGATCCACTGGTCGTCGGGGTTCAGCACCTGCAAGCCGCTCACCTCGTGCTGCAGCAGGATCGTGAGGAACCCGGCGTCGTGGTGCTCGTTGACGCCGGCGCCGCCCGCCGGCGTCGGTGGGTAGCTGATCAGCTTGGCCGGCGACAGCGGGCGCTCCCCGAACCGCCGGCGCAGGTGGTCGGGCTCGAGGCCGAGGCCGATGGACAGGACCTCCATGAGCTCCCACGCCAGCGCGCCCATCCGCACGAAGAAGGTGTCCACGAGGGCGTGTAAGCCGGGCAGGACCGCCTCAGGCAGCCACTGGTTGGGCCCGTCGAGCCGGAGGTAGGGCGGCTCGGCGTCGGGCGCGTACGGCCGGTTCTCGGTGGCCACGTCGAGTTGTTCGCGGATGTCGGGCCGGTTGTTGGTGAGCTCGGCCCCGACGCGTTCCCAGCCCCGGAAGTGCCGGGAGCGCACCTTGTCGATCTCGGCCTTGACCCCCTCGGGGAGGGCGAAGAACCGCTGCAGGGCGTCGAAGTACTCGGCCACGAACTCCGAGGCGACGCCGTGGCCGACGAGATGGAGGAACCCGATCTCGTGGCAGATGGCGCGCACGCGGTCGGCCAGCGCGGTCCGCTCGGCCGGCGAGCCTCGCCACGCCTGCAGGTCCACCTCGGGAATGGCGGTGAGCGTGGCCGAGGTCGCCAGCAGGTCCGAGCGCACGGGGGGCCAGGCTAGGGCGGGTCGGGGCCGGCGGTCGCGCTGCCGTACGCTGCGCGGATGGCGCCGAGCGGCCTCACCCGCACACTGGCCGGCGGCCCGGCCGAGCGCGACGAGCGCCTCACCTGATGGCCCGCGCCCACGACGGCGAGTCCCGCGCTGGCGTCGAGCTCACCCACCTCGACCAGCCCCTGTTCGACGGCGCCGGCGTCTCCAAGCGCGACCTGGTCGACTACCTGGACCGCGTCTGCGACCGGATCCTGCCCGTGTTGCGCGACCGCCCGCTGTCGGTCATCCGCGTCACCCGGGGCCAGGCGCCGTTCATGCAGAAGAACGTGCCCAAGTACACGCCCTCGTGGGTCGAGACGGTGTCGCTGTGGGCCGAAGCCTCCAAGCGCACGGTGAACTACGCCCTGTGCAACGACCGGCGCACGCTGCTGTGGTTCGCCAACCAGCGGGCCGTCGAGTACCACCCGACCCTGGCCCTGGCCGAGCGGCTCGACCGCGCCACCCACCTGGTGCTCGACCTCGACCCGCCCACGGCCACGGACTTCGCCGCCGCAGTGGCCGTCGCGCACCTCGTACGCCAGGCCCTCGCCGGCGCCGGGTTGGAGGGGGCGGTGAAGACCAGCGGCGCCAAGGGCGTGCACGTGTTCGTACCCATCGCTCCTCACGTCGCGCCCGAGGACGCGGCCGCCGCCACCCGCGCCATCGCCCGCCGGGCCGAGGCGCTCGACCAGGCCCTCGCCACCACGGCGTTCTTGAAGGATGACCGCGAGGGCAAGGTGTTCGTCGACTCGACCCGCACGGGCGGGGCCACGGTGGTGGCGGCCTACAGCCCGCGGGCCCGCCCAGGTGTGCCGGTGTCGTTTCCCGTGGCCTGGGCCGATCTCGACGCCGTGGCCCCGGCCGACTTCACCGTCCTCACCGCGGTCGAGCGGCTGGCCGACCGTGACCCGTGGGCCGAGACCCTGCCGGCGGCGCAGGAGGTCCCCGCCGACCTGATCGCCGAGGGCCACGAGATCCCGGTGGCACGCGTCGCCGCCATGCACGAGGGCAAGCGGCGAGCCCGCGCCCGTCGCGACCGCGCCTGACGGCGGCCGGAGGGCCTCAGCGTTCGACGACGGCGAGGTTCGGGCTGGTGGCGCCGGCCAGCAGCACCGACACGAGGATGCCCAGGGGCAACGCACCCCAGTACGACAGGCGCAAGCCGATGTTGCCGAGGAACAGCATCAGCAGCCAGGTCGCCGGGAAGGTGGCGATGAGGAAGAAGATGATGCCGAAGACGAGGCCCTTGATCACGACGCCTCCCAGGTTGGCGGGCGACGCGATCTTCGCCCGCCGCTCCGGCCAGGGCGCGGATCCTCGTCGCCCCGATCAGGCGGCGCGGGCGAGGGCGTCCAGGTGGCCGGCCACCTGCTCGCTCAGCTCGCGGGCGTCGCGCTCGATGCCGTAGATGAGCGTGGAGCTGCGCCGGCGCAGGTGGCGCAGGCCGAGCACGTACATGCCGGCCGGGGCCATCACCCCGCCCTCGTGACGGATCTGGCCGTGGCGGTCGAGGAGGGCCGGGTCGAGCCACGGGTACTGGGGCCGGTAGCCCGTCGCCCACACCACCGATTCGAACTCGCGCCAGTGCAGCGTGGTGGGCGCCGCGGGGATCGAGGTGGGCTCGGGACGCTCGGGCGCGGGCAGGTGGTCGTCCCACCCGCGCTCGGCCACGGCGGCGTCGATGCGGTCGAGCAGCCGCTGCTGCTTGAGATCGGCACTGCGCACGAGGTGGGCGAGCGACCCCGAGAACTGGGCCTGGTCCTCGACGGCACCCACCAGGCGGCCGACCAGCCGGACGCCGGCTCGTTGCAGCTCGGGCAGGCCGAGTGAGCGGCGTTCCGGGGTGCCGGCGAGCTGGGAGGAGGGGCTGCGCCGGGCCCGGGTGAGCTCGTCGGGGTCGGCGGGCTGCTCCTCGAGCAGCCCGAGCGCATCCATCCACCAGTAGATGTCGCGCCCGCGATAGCGACGCGGCAGCCGCACGTGCTCGCCGACGGCGATCGTGACGGCGCGGCCACTGCGTTGGAGCTCGTCGGCGATCTGCACGCCGGAGGCGGAGGCCCCTACCACCAGCGCCGGGCCGGCGCCCAACTGGGCGGGCCGGCGGTAGCGAGCGGCGTGCAGCTGGGCCAGGTGGTCGGGCAGGCGGGCGGCCACGCCCGGCACCCTCGGGGTGCCGTTGGCGCCCGTGGCCACCACCACGACCTGCGCCGCGACCGGGCCCTGCTCGGTGGTGACGGTGAAACCCCCCGGGGCCGGCCGTACCGCCGTCACCGGCGTGTGCGTGAGCACGGGCGGCGTGAACGACTCGCGGTAGCGGGCGAGGGCGGCGACGACCTCGGCGGCGGTCATGTAGCCATCGGGCTCGTCGCCGTCATAGGCGAAGCCGGGCAGGCGGGTCATCCAGTTGGGCGTGAGCAGTCGGAGCGAGTCCCAGCGTTCGGTCTTCCACGCGTGGGCGACCTCGCCCCGCTCCAGCACGACATGGTCGATGGCGCGCTGGGCGAGGGCATGGCTCATCGCCAGCCCGGCGGGACCGCCGCCGATGATGGCCACCGGGGTACGCATGGGACTCGCTCGTTGCTGCTCGTCGCGGTCGAGGCCGTGTGGCTCAGGCGAGCTCGACGGTGACCGTGGTCGGGTTGGTGACGATGTCGTAGACGGCCGAGCGCTTCTGGGACTGGGCGACGATGCCTTCCAGCTCGGCGCGAGGCGCGTCGGCCTCGATCTCGTAACGGACGCGGATCCCGCTGTAGCCGTTGCGGACCTCGGGGTCGATGCCGAGGATGCCCTGGATGTCCATGTCGCCCTCGACCGTGGCGACGACCGAGTGCAGCTGCACGCCCCGACGGGTGGCGACGGCGGCTACGCCGGCGGTGAGGCAGCCGGCCAGGGCGGCGAGGACCATCTCGGCCGGCGTGGCCCCGTTGTCCTCGGAGGCGAAGACCTCGGGGTGGTCGCCCTCGAACAGATAGGGCTGGCGGTGGGTGTGCTCGGTGCCGAGGCCGGCGAACCCGTGCACGGTCGTGCGGCTGTGGGTGCCCTTGATCCATTCACAGCGGGCTCGCCACTGGAACTGGGCGGCCTCGGGCATGGCGGTGAGGGCCTGGCGGGCCTCGAGCAGGGCGGCGACGTTGACGCCGTTGTCGGGAAGGGTGGTGGTGGTGGACGTGCTGGTCATGCCGCCACCATGAAGCCGCCGCCCCCCGGGAAGCTTGGAGGATTGATGGAGGTCTCGGGGAGATCGGCGGCCGGGTGTTCGCCGGCGTCGTCCAACGGCTGTCCTCCATGATCTCTCCACTTCGCCTCCAAGCACCGGGCGACCTCGTCCTTCACCGTCGAGTGCGACGAAAGGACGAACTCCGATGGCTGCCTCCGACCCCTGCTGCCCCGACACCCGCTTCCCCGAGGGCCGCTCCTCCCGCTATGACGCCGTCATCGTCGGCGCTCGCGCCGCGGGTGCCGCCACCGCCCTGTTGCTCGCCCGCGCCGGCCTGGACGTCCTCGTCGTCGACCGGGGGCACTACGGCGACGACACCCTGTCGACCCACGCGCTGATGCGCGCCGGCGTGCTCCAGCTGCACCGGTGGGGCCTGTTGCCGCGCGTCGTCGCCGCCGGCACGCCGCCCGTGCGGCGCACCACGTTCCACGTCGGCCCCGAGCCCACGGTGGTCAGCATCAAGCCGGCCTACGGGGTGGACGCGCTGTACGCGCCCCGCCGCACCGTGCTCGACCCGATCCTGGCTGACGCCGCCAAGGCCGCCGGCGCCGACATCCGCTACGGCACCACCGTCACCGGGCTGCTGCGCGACCACCACGGACGGGTGATCGGGATCAGGGGCCACGACGCCCGCCACCGGTTGTTCTCGGCCCGGGCGGCCATCACCATCGGCGCCGACGGCCTGAGCTCGCGAGTGGCGCACTGGGCCGGGGCACCGGTGGAGCGGGCCGGTCAATCGGCCGGGGCCTACGTCTACGGCTACTGGGATGGCTTGGCCACCGACGGTTACGAGTGGTTCTTCCGGCCGGAGGGCACGGCGGGGGTCATCCCGACCAACCACGGCCAGGCGTGCGTGTTCGTGGGCACCACGCCGGCCCGTTTCGGTGAGGAGCTGGCCCGCACCCCCACCATCGGGTATCTCTCGCTCCTGGACGCCGTTGCCCCCGAGCTGGCCGAGCGGTTGGGACGCGCGCACCGCCCCACCGAGCTGCGGCGCTTCCCCGGGCGTCCCGGCCACATCCGCCAAGCCTGGGGTCCCGGGTGGGCGCTGGTGGGTGACGCCGGCTACTACAAGGACCCGATCAGCGCCCACGGGCTGAGCGACGCCCTCCGCGACGCCGAGTTGCTCGCCCGCGCCGTCATCGGCGGTAGCGGTGCCGGCGAGACCGACCGGGCCCGCGCCCTCGCCGGGTACGAGGAGACGCGCAACCGGCTGTCCGAGGAGCTGTTCACGGTCACCGACGTCATCGCCTCCTACCAGTGGAACGCCGCCAAGGTCGAGGCGCTGCTGCTCGGGCTGTCGGCGGCGATGGCCGACGAGGTCGAGACCCTGGCCGCCCTGGACGCGGCCGTCCCGCTGGCGAGCTGACCATGGCCGCCGCCGTCGCCCCGGCTTCCTCGGCGTGTCGCCGATCGGCGCCATGACGCCCGCGCAGCTGGAGCTCGTCCGGGCGACGGTCGGCGAGGTGGAGGGCCGCGCCGATTGTTTCGCCGCCTCGTTCTACGCCCGCCTGTTCGCCCTGGCCCCCGAGGCGCGCGCCCTGTTCCCCGCCGACATGGCCGCGCAGCGCGGCAAGCTGGTCGACGGGTTCTCGTTCCTGGTCGCGGTGATGGGCGACGTTGGTGCACTGGTGGGGCGGGCCCGGGCGCTGGGCGCCCTCCACCACCGCATGGGTGTCCGTCCCGCCCACTACGACGTGGTGGAGGCGGCGCTGCTCGCGGCCCTGGGCGACGTGCTCGGCCCCGCCTGGAACCAGCCCACGATGCTGGCCTGGCAACGGCTCTACCGGCTGGTGGCCGAGACGATGCTGGAGGGCGCCGCCGGCGCCGCCCTCGTCGGCCCCCGTCCCTGACCGCTGCCCCCGCCGCCCGCCGCCGCCCGCCGCCGCCCGCCGCCCGCCGCCGCCCGCCGCCCGCCCCCCGACGCCCGCCGCCGGCCCACCGGCCCGCCGGCCCG
>JBIOZN010000199.1:0-5486 GCA_044871175.1 Acidimicrobiales bacterium
ATCGCGCCGAGAGTTGCCTTCCGGTCGGGGCCGGCGGCGCCGGCCTGTACTGGCGGCGCCGGCAAGGCAGCCGGCGACGATGGCCGCCAGCAGGCCGCCGCCGGCGGGGAGGCCACCGCCGATAAGGGCGGCGAGGGCAGCCGCCAGGCACACAGTGTGTGTGTCCCGGTCGGCGAGCCGCGGGCCCACCAGGCTGGCCAGGCACAGGGGCACGGCGACGGCCAGGTGGTCGGCGTCGATGCGCGAGCCGGCCAGCGCCCCGAGGGCGATAAGGGCCGACCAGGCGAGGGCCAGGGTGAGTCCGGTGGCGAGGAAGAAGCGCCGTTGGGCGGCGAGGGACGCGCCGCCGTCGTCGCGGGTGTCGACGATCGCCCAGGTGGGGTCGATCACGAGCGCCGCCCCCACGAGGCGGAACCACAGGGGCTGGGCCTGCCAGCGGCGCGCCAGCGAGGCGCTGTAGACGAGGAGCCGGGCGTTCACCAGCACCCCGGCCAGCACCGCCAGCACCAGGCCCGACGTCGCCAAAGTGCGCAGCGTGGCGAGGTGGGCGCTGCCACCGAAGATGAGCCCGCTGCCCGCCCACCCCGCCACCGGGTCGCCGTGGGCGGCCACGGTGGCGCCCACGGCGAGACCGAACGGGGCGTAGCCGGCGACGAAGGGCAGCATGACGGCGATCCCGTCCCGTACCGGCGTGGCCGGCGTGGCCGGCGTGGCCGGCGCGGCCGGCGTGGCCGGCGCGGGCGGCGCGGGCGGCGCCGACGTCGGAGCCGGTGCCCGCATGGTCGGCGCGGCCGTCACGGCCGGTGCCGGCGACCCCACCGCCGGGAGCGGCGGGGGCGTTCAGCCTGGAGGCGGTGGCGGTCGTGGGCCCGCCGGGCGGCCCTCTGCTGCTCGAGGCGGACGCGGTCGTACTCGATCTGGCTGATCATGCGCCCATCGTGCGGGGTCGGGGGTCGCGCACGCTTGGAGACGGTGAGGAGAGACCGTGGAGACGTCTCGTCGTCGGAGCGGGGCCACCGTCTCCACGAACCCTCCACGCCGCCTCCAAGCACCCGCAGGGGCGCGTCCTTACCTTGACCGGTGTCCCGCTGATCGAGGAGAGCCGGAATGATCGCCCCTGACCGCCTCGGCACCGTGCTCGGTGTCTGGGCCCATCCCGACGACGAGGCCTACCTGTCGGCCGGGCTGATGGCCACCGCCCGCCGCCTCGGCCACCGGGTCGCCGTCGTCACCGCCACCGCGGGCGAGCACGGCACCGACGACCCCGTCCGCTGGCCCCCTTCGCGCCTTGCCGCCCGGCGCCGGGGCGAGCTGGCCGCCAGCCTGGCGGCGCTCGGCGTGCACGAGCACTACTGGCTCGGGTGCCCCGACGGTGGCTGTGAGGACGTGCCCGATGATCGGGTGGTCGACGCCCTCGGCGCCGTCGTCGCCGCCGTCCGGCCCGACACCATCGTCACGTTCGGCCCCGAGGGCATGACCGGCCACCCCGACCATCGCCAGGTTTCGGCGTGGGCGACGGCGGCCTGGTGCCGCCACGCGCCCGACGCCCGGCTCTGGTACGCCACCCTGCTCCCGTCGTTCCACGAGGAATGGAACGACCTCAACACCGCCGTCGGCCTGTTCATGGACGGCGCCACGCCGCCCGAGACAGCCGAGGCGGAGATCGCCGCCGTCGTCCGCTGCGACGGGTGGCTGGCCGGCGCCAAGGCGGCGGCGCTGCGAGCCCACGCCAGCCAGGTGGCGCCCCTCCTCGACCGGGTGGGCGAAGCCACCTTCGACCGCTGGTGGTCGGTGGAAGCGTTCGTGGACGCCGCCCACGTCCTGGTCGGGGCGGGTTGACCGTGCGGGCGTGGGCGCACTGATCGCGGCCCGTCACCACCACCCTTGACGCCGGGCCCAGGCCAGCAGGGCCACCGACATGGCCACGACGATGGCGAGCACCACCGCCAGGTGGGGGAAGTCGGTCTCGTTGTTGACGATGATGTTCATGCCGTACACCGACGACAGCGCGGTGATGGGCAACGTCACCACCGCCACGACGGCGAGGCGTTCGGCGGCGATCGTCATCTTCGTCTCGGTGCGCGTCTGGTAGAAGTCGATGACGCCTTCGAGATAGTCCTTCTGCCCGTCGGCCATGCCCCGGACGCGCTCGAACTGATCGATCAGGTCCTCCACCAGGGGTTGGGCCTCGGGCGCGGTGGTGCGGGTGACGACGGCCATGCGGCTGTACATCACTTGGCTCATCCCGGCCATCGTGCGCACCACCAGGAGGCCGTGGCGGGTGCGGAACAGCTCGTCGAGGAACCGCTCGGGATCACCCAGGCGGTCGCCGGTGACTCGTTGTTCGAGCGACCAGACGTTCTCGGTGAGCGCCTCGACGAACTGTTCCTGCCGGCGCACGACGGCCGACACCAGCGCGTGCGACAGGTCGAGGCCGGTGGCGGGATGCAGACGCCCCCGCTCCAACCGGTCGAGGATCGCCGCCGTCTCGCGGAGGGCGACACTCGGGTCGACGGCCGGGTTGAGCGGTCCGTGGACGGTCACCAGGTACCGCGTGCTGGCGAACTGGTCGAGCTCGACGTAGTGCACATGGCCGCCGTGGCCGGGCTCGGGCGTGTGCAGGACGATGAAGACATGGTCGGCATAGGTGTGCATGGAGGGCAGCCGCACACGTTCCTGGCACATCCGGATGGCCTGCGGATGGAACCCGAACACGTCCCGCAGGACGCGCACGCCGTCCTCGTCGCAGGTCGGCACGTCGACCCACACGAAGCCGCCGTCGAGCGCCAGCAGGCGCTCGAGGGCGTCGACGGGATGGCGTTCGACGCCCTGTTCGGTCACCCGTCGGACATCCATCGCCCCCCCAGGTCATAACCACCGCGCCATCAGCCCGACTTCCCGCGGGCATCACACTATGCGGACCGCCATCTCACCCGGCGAGGGCGACGACGGCCGGTCAGGACGTCTCGGGCGGTGCGTCTGCACCCACCATCCACGGCGTGCCGAACCGGTCGACGCACATCCCGAACATGGGCGACCAGAACGTGGGGCCGATGGGCAGACTGACCTCGCCGCCCTGGGCCAGCGCCTCGAAGACCCGCTTGGCCTCGTCGGCGTCGGCCACGGTGTAGTTGACCTGCATGCCCTGCACCGGGCCGAAGCTGTCGGCGGTGGGATCGTCGGAGCCCATGAGGAGGTGGCCGTCGATCGTCAGGGCGGCGTGCATGACCAGGTCGGCCTGCTCGGCCGGCACCGGCTGCTCGGCCGCGGGCATGTCCTTCATGGTGAGCAGGTCGAGGTGGCCGCCGAAGATCTCGTGATACCGGGTGAAGGCCTCCCGGCAGTTGCCGCCGAAGAAGAGGTAGGGGTGAAAGGCCATCTGATCCTCCAGGAGACGGGTACGGGCGGTCCAGCAGTCTGACGCCCGGCGGCGACCGAACTCATCGGTGGCCCGTCTACGCTCCGGCGGCCGGCGGCCCGGCGGGTACCGGCAGGGCAGGAGGGGCGATGGCCATCGCAGGGTTTCGCTACGACGGCAAACGCGCACTGATCGTCGGCGGCGCCAGCGGGATGGGCGCGGCGACGGCGCGCCTCGTCGCCGACCTCGGCGCCGAGGTGCTCGTGCTCGACGTGGCCGACGTCGAGTTCCCCGTGCGCCGGGCGCTCAAGGTGGACCTGCGGGACCAGGCCGGCGTCGACCGCGTCGTCGACGAGCTCGCCGGCCCGATCCACGCCCTGTTCTCGTGCGCCGGGGTGGCCGACGGCACGACGGGCATCGTCGAGATCAACTTCGTCGCCCAGCGCCACATCATCGAGCGGCTCGTGGCTGCGGGGGCGATGCCGGCCGGGTCGGCCGTCGTGATGATCTCGTCGCTGGCCGGGTTGGGTTGGGGGCAGAACCTCCCGACCTTGCTCGAGTTCCTGGCCTGCCCCGACTGGGCGTCGGCCCTCGACTGGATCGGGGACCATCCCCAGCAGGCCAACTACATCTTCACCAAGCAGGCCATGAACGCCTACGTGGCTCGGGCGGCGCTCCCCCTCCTGCAGAAGGGCATCCGGATCAACGCGGTGCTGCCGAGCGGCACCGTGACGCCGCTGGCCCTGGCCCAGGGCGACCGCTGGCTCGGGTTCGCCGCCGAGTACCGGGCGGCGGCGGCGGTCGAGCCCCTCCGGCCCGACGACATCGCCGCCGTGCTGGCGTTCCTCGGCTCGGCCGCCGCGTGCGGGGTCAGCGGCACGTGCCTCCCCATCGACCACGGCCACTCGGCGGCCGCGCTCAGCAATGCCTTCGCCGACCGCCGGATCCGAGTCCTGGCCGGCCTCGAGTAGCCGCCGATCGCAACGTCGCCCGCCGCCCGTGCGTCGTTGCAGGGGCGGGCGCCCCTGAGATAGACATCGGCCCGCCGCCACGCGACGCCCGTCATGCGCGCCGCGTTCGGGGGCCACGCCACGTTCACGAGGCCGGGCCGGCAGGGCCTCGGTCGCCAAGCGGATCGAGACGGGGGGAAGATCATGACGCAGCAGTCGGTGGCGACGGGTGTACAGGGTGAGCGAGTCCGGGACCTCGGTGCCGCCGAGTACCTGCTCTACCTGCTCGAACAGAATCACGCCGCCTGCCATCTGGTGCGCCTGATCGAGTTCGACGGCGCGGTCGACCCCGAGCTCATGGAGCGGGCGTTCCGCAACATGGTGTCGCGGCGAGGCATCCTGCGCGCTCGGGTCCCGGCCACGCCGCCCGGAGAGCGGCCCTACTTCGTGCTCGACGACTCGACGCCGCCCCCGTTCAAGGTCACCAAGCGCGTCGGCCCGGAGGAGAGCTTCCAGGCCTTCCAGGACGAGCTCAACGTCCAGGTCGGCGTGGACGGTGATCCGCCCGTACGCGCCGAGCTCTTCACTGCGGGCGGACCGGGCGGCGAGATGATCGTCTCGTGCACGCACGCCTTCTGTGACGGTCGGTCGCTGTTCCACTTCTGCCGCCAGCTGTTGAGCGAGTACGAGGCCCTGGCACGCGGCGAGGACGGCGACACCACCATCCGCTCGAGCGGCATCAGCCCGGCGGTCGAAGACATCCTGCCCGAGTGGGGAACGGGCGAGGCGGGCGAAGCGCTGTTGGCCGACTACTTCGGGCGCCAGGCCCAGCTGCCCCGACCGATGCCGTGGCCGTCGCAGCGGGGCGATTCGACCGAGCCGCGGGTGAGCCACATCCTGCCCATGGACCTCACGGTCGAGCAGCTGGCCTCGCTGCGAGCCAACGCCCGCGCCAATGGCACCACCGTGCTCGGCACGCTGGGGGCCGCCGAGCTCCTGGCCATCGACGACGTCTTGCACCCGGCGGCCGACGACGAGATCGTCATCGTCACCACCCTGGACATCCGCGACGGCCTGCGCGTGCCCGTGGCCATCGAGGACATGGGCTCGTACGCCGCCGTCATCACCAGCCGGCACCACAACATGGGCGCCCTCGGTGAATGGGACCTCGCGCGCGA
>JBIOZN010000200.1:0-9327 GCA_044871175.1 Acidimicrobiales bacterium
GTGGCGGTCATCGGCACCGGGGCCACCGCTGTGCAGGTGATCGGTGGGATCGCCGACGAGGTGGGCGAGCTCACCGTCTTCCAGCGCCGGCCCAACTGGTGCGCCCCGTTGCACAACGCCGAGATCACGCCCGAGGAGATGGCCGGCATCAAGGCGCGCTACGACGAGATCTTCGAGCTCTGCGGACGCACGCCCGGAGGGTTCATCCACGAGCCCGATCGCCGGCCGTTCTTCGAGGTGCCCCGCGAGGAGCGCCTGGCCCTGTGGGAGAAGCTGTACGACGAGCCGGGCTTCGGCATCTGGCTGGCCAACTTCCGCGACATCTTCGTGGACGAGGAGGCCAACGCCGAGTTCTCCGCGTTCATCGCCGACAAGATCCGCTCGCGGGTGCACGACCCCGTACTGGCCGAGAAGCTGATCCCCAAGGACCACGGTTTCGGCGTGCAGCGGGTGCCGCTCGAGACGCGCTACTACGAGGCGTACAACCGCGACAACGTGCACCTGGTCGACGCGCAGGAGACCCCCATCGTGCGGATCACGCGCCGAGGCATCCAGACGACCGACCGGGAGTACGAGTTCGACATCATCGTCTACGCCACCGGGTTCGACGCCATCACCGGCGCCTACGACCGCATCGACATCTGGGGGGTCGGCGGGCAGTCGCTGAAGGAGAAGTGGGCCGAGGGGCCGGCGACGTTCCTCGGCTTCACCACGGCGGGGTTCCCGAACCTGCTCATGCCCACCGGGCCGCAGAGTGGGTCGGCGTCCACCAACTTCCCCCGCGCCATCGAACTGGGCGTCGACTGGGTCACCGACCTCCTGCAGCACATGTGGAAGCACCACTACGCGCGCCAGGAGCCCACGCCCGAGGCCGAGGCCGGGTGGAGCGCCTACGTGGCCAAGCTCTACGAGATCATGCTGCTGCGCAACGCCCAGGGCTGGTTCACGGGGTACAACTCGAACGTGGAGGGCCACGAGAAGGGCACCCGGCGCTACCTCGTGTTCAACGGGGGCACGCCCAAGTACCGCCAGAAGATCAGCGAGGTCGTCGAGGCGGGCTACCGCGGCCTGGTGTTCTCCTGATCGCCTCACCATGCCGCCAGATCTAGGTTGGCCGCCGTGGCCCACCCAACCTTCGACCTCGGTCGTGTCGGCATCTGGACCGGCGCCCTGGACGCGGTGTCGTCGCGCGACGCCCAGAGGGCGGCCGCCCGTCTCGAAGAGCTCGGGTTCCCCACACTGTGGATCCCCGAGACCGTGGGCCGGGACCCGTTCGTCACCGCCACACTCCTGCTGTCGGCCACGTCGAGCCTGAAGCTGGCTACCGGCATCGCCAACATCTATGCCCGCGACGCCCTCACCATGGCCAACACCCAGCGCAGCCTCGAGGAGGCGTTCCCGGGGCGGTTCCTGCTCGGTCTGGGCGTCAGCCACGCCCACCTCGTCGACCGGGTGCGCAAGCACGACTACTCCCGGCCGTACTCCTACATGGTCCAGTACCTCGACGACATGGACAACGCCATGTTCCGCGCCGTCGGCCCCGCCGAGCGGCCCGCCACCGTGCTGGCCGCGCTCGGGCCCAAGATGCTGCGGCTGGCGGCGGAGAAGGCCGCGGGCGCGCACCCCTATTTCGTGCCCGTCGAGCACACGGCCCAGGCCCGCCAGATCCTCGGTCCCGATCCCATCCTGGCGCCCGAGCAGATGGTGGTGCTCGACACCGATCGGGCGCGTGGCCGGGCGACGGCGCGCGCCGGCATGGCCGTCTACCTCCGCGCCCCCAACTACGTGAACAACCTGAAGCGCCACGGGTTCACCGATGACGACATGGCCGACGGCGGAAGCGAGCGCCTGGTCGACGCCATCGTCGCCGTCGGCGACGCCGCTACGGCGCGGGAACGGGTGGACGCCCATTTCGCCGCCGGCGCCACCCACGTGTGCGTGCAGGTGCTCGAGCCCGACGCCCGGCGGGTCCCTGAGGGGGCCTGGCACGAGCTGGCCGCCGCCCTGGGCTGAACGCACGGGAGGAGAACGGCGCGCGGCAGAATAGGCGCACGATCTCTGCCGATCCGGGGGGTGCCATGGTTGGTGACGTGCGGGGCGACCCGAAGGCGATCGACGGGCCGTGGCTCACCGAGGCGCTCGAGGGCGCGGGCGTCGCCCGCGGCGCCAAGGTCGTCGACGTCGAGATCGCCGGCTACATCGGTACGGGTCAGACCGGCCGCACCGCCCGCCTGGCCCTCACCTGGGACCGACCGGACGGCCGCCCGCCCACGCTCATCGCCAAGGTCCCGTCCGACGACGACCACGCCCGCACGCAGGCCTTCGGCAACGGTGTCTACCTGAAGGAGTGGCTGTTCTACGACCGGGTGGCCCACACGGTGGGCATTCGCACGCCCCGATGCTTCGCCGCCCGTTTCGACGTGACCGTCCCCGACTTCGTCCTGCTCTTCGAGGACCTGGCCGGGTCCCGCCCGGGCGACCAGCTGGAGGGCCTCACCCTCGACGAGGTCGCTCTGGCCATCGAGCAGGCCGCCGCCCTCCACGCGCCGCGATTCGGCGACCCCTCGCTGGCGACCGTGTTCACCAACGGGCAGCCCGCACCGTCGCCCGAACAGGCCGCCGTCGCCGCCGAGGAGCTCTACGGGGTGACACTGCCCGGCTTCCTCGACCGCCTCGGCCACTGCCTCGACGCCGACATCGTCGAGCTCGTCAGGCGCTTCGCCCCCCTCGTCGGCCGGTGGACCTTGGGCACAGGGACGCCGTTCACCGTCGTGCACTACGACTTCCGAGCCGACAACTTCCTGTTCGGCCAGACCCCCGACGCTCCTCCCCTCGTCGTGGTCGACTGGCAGACGGTCAACGCCGGGGTCGGCGCCTGCGACGTCGCCTACGTCATCAGCGGCAGCTTCCCCGACGCCGCCGACCGGGCTCGCGTCGAGCGCGACCTGGTCGAGGAGTACCGCGCCCGCATGACCGCCGCCGGGATCGAACAGTCGGCCGACGACGGCTGGCGGGACTACCGCTACGGCAGCCTGTGGGGCATCGTCATCACCGTCATCGCCACGATGCTGGCCGAGCACACCGAGCGGGGGAACGACATGCTCACCGCCATGGCCCAGCGCCACGGCCGCCACGCGCTCGACCTCGACGCCCTGACGCTGCTGGACTGAGGGTCCCATGGCCGCCACCACCGACCACCTCGAAACCACCGCTCACGAGGCGCCCGTCCCGCTGCTCCCCGAGCGTCCCCATCGGGCCGGGCCCGTGACGGCCGCGCTGCTCCGTCGCACTGCCCTAGTCGTGTTGCTGGTGGAGGCCGTCGCCGCCGCCCTGTTGCTCGTCGGCGGCCATACCGCCGCCGTGGTCGGGACCTCGCTCATCATCCCTGGCGGCGGGCTGCTGTACACCGCCCATCCGATCCTGTTCGCCCTCACGGCCGCCCTGGTGGTGCTGGCGATCGTGCTGTGGTGGGCCGTGAGCCTCAGCTGGGGCATCCCCGCCGTGTGGCTGCTGAGCGGCGCCCTCGCCGTCGGGCTCGGGACCGCCGGCGGTGACACCACGTGGGGCTGGGCGATCCCTGTCGACTACGCCATCGCCGTCGGCTGCCTGGGCGCCGTCGTCTGGTCCTTCGAGCACCGCTTCCGGGCCAAGCGTGCCCTCGTCCCCGCGCTCAACGAGTACCTGCGCACGGCGGTCGTTCCCGAGCCGTCCCGGCCGGTGCGCGAGCCCGACGACGTCGACGCCGAGCTGCTCCGTTGGTGCTACGAGCTCGCCCTCCAACCGGTCGATGAGTTCCGGGGGTTCGAGTGGGGCGAGCAGTTCCACGGCGGGACGTGCGTGCGCTACCAGCTCAACTATCTCGGCTGGGCGCTGGCCGCCTTTGCCGTCAACTACGTGCCCAATGCGCCCCAGCCCATCGAGGAGGTGCTGCGCAACCTGGTGCTGAAGCAGACCGACCTGCGGGTGTGGGGCTACTGGCGCAACCTCAACCTGCTCGGGAACTTCAGCGGCAATCCCGACCCGCTCGTGAAAGACAACATCATGTTCTCGGGGTTCGCGGGCGATCAGATCAACATGTACGAGGCGGCCACCGGCTCGACCCGGTTCGACGAACCGGGGTCGCTCACCTTCGTGTGGAAGGACGGGCGCACGTTCGCCTACGACCACCACACGTGGATGCAGGCGGTACGGCAGAACTTCGACGCCAGCCCGATGTGCTTCTTCCCGTGCGAGCCGGGGTGGGCGTTCGCCGCCTGCAACACCATCGGCGCCCAGGCGCTGCTCGGCTACGACGTGCTCCACCGCACCCGCCTCTGGCACGACCTCGAGCCGCGGTGGCGCGCGACCCTGCTCGAGGAGTACATGCTGCCCGACGGCAACTACGCCAACATCCGTTGCCTGCGCACCGGGCTGTCGTGGGACACCGGGGAGGTTCCGGGCGGCGAGTACCTCACCACGGGCACGAACCAGTTCGCCGACGTGGCCCCCGACCTCGGGCGGCGGGGGCGCGTCCTCACCACCCGTGGGTTGCCCGAGCGGCTCGCCCGGCTGGCGGCGATGGTGAACGAGCACGGTGAGCTGCCCCTCGAGTTGCCGCTCGAATGGGAACGGAACCGGGCCCGGCGCACGGCGCTGACGGCGTGGACGAAGCTGATCGCCGGGGCCCGGCTGATCGGCGACGAGCGTCTGGCTGGCGCCGCCCAGCGGGCCGCCGACCGCCAGTGCGCCACCGGCGACCGCTGGCCCGAGCGGCCCCTGGCCGCCGGCGTCCAGGCGCTCGCCCTCCATGGGATCGTGCGCTGGTCGACGCCGCTCACCACCGGCGACCTCAACGTCCGCGGCTACCAGCCGCCGGTGGGGCCACTGCTCACGGGAGCACCTTGGCCCCAGGTGCTCGTCACCAAGGCCCGCTCGGTCGACGGGGCCGCGCTCGACCTCGCCCTGCGCCCGGTGGCGGCGGGCTCAGGCCAGCCCGTCGGGCTCACGTTCGCCCAGCTTCGCCCCGGGGCCCGCTACCGCCTGGTCGACGCCGACGGAGTCGAGCCGCCTGGGGTTGTGGTGGCCGACGGCGCCGGGACGGCGGCGTGCGCGCTCGTCCCCGCGGCCTCGGGTGCAACTCGGCGCCGGCTCGAACCGGAGGCGTCATCGTGATCTCGATGTTCGTGAACTGCGCGCAGGCGTGGGTACGCCTGGTGCGCCTCTACCACCGCGTCACCGGTCGGCCCCAGGTCACCTTCGACCGTCCCGCCCACCCGGTCACGCCGGCCGTGCGAGGAGCCCACCGATGACCGCCACCGACACCGGCACCGGCGCCGCCGCCCCCAGCGCCGCCCCGCCCGACATCCCCCTGCTCGACCCGCACCCCCGCCGGCTGGGCCCGGTCAGTCGTCGCCTGCTCGCTCGCCTGGTCGTCGCCCTCGCCCTCGTCCAGGCGGTCGCCGCCGTTCTCACCTTCGCGGTGGCCACCGACCGGGCGCGCGCCGTCGGGCTCGGCCTGACGCTGCCGGGCGGCGGTTTCCTGTTCCTGGGCCGGCCCTTCGCCTTCGTCGTCACCGCCGCGCTGGTCGTGGTCGCGCTCGTGCTGTGGTGGGGCGTCAGCGCCCACTTCGCCATCCCCCTGGTGTGGCTGGGCAGCGCCGCCGTGGCCGGACTCACGGTGAACGCCCCCCGCCTCGTGTTCGACCGGGGCACGACCTGGCCGTGGGCCATCGCCGTCGTCTACGCCCTGGCGCTGGCGCTCGTCGCCGTAGCGGTGGGCAAGTTCGAGCGCCGCTTCCGGGCCAAGCGCGCCAAGGTCGCCGAGTTGAACGAGTACCTGTCGAGCGTGCGGCTGCCCAACCACGTTCCCGCCCCGCGGCAGCCCGACGAGATGGACGCCGAGCTCCTGCGCTGGTGCTACGGCCTGGCCTTCCAGCCCGACGACGGCCTCAAGGGGCTCGACTGGGGTGAGCAGTTCCACGGCGGTACGCAGCTGCGCTACCAGCTCAACAACTTCTGCTGGGCCCTCAGCCTCTACGCCGCCAATTACGTCCCCAACGCGCCCGGGCAGGTGGAGCAAGCACTGACCAAGCTCGTGCTGAAGCACACCGACCTGCGGGTGTGGCGGTACTGGCACACCCTGAACCTGCTCGGGAACCTCGACTCCAACCCCGACCCGATCGTGCGCGACAACATCATGTTCTCGGCCTTCCTGGGCGACGTGCTCAACATCTACGAGGCCGCCACCGGCTCGACGCGGTTCGACCAGCCCGGGTCGCTCACGTTCGTGTGGAAGGACGGCCGCACGTTCCCCTACGACCACCACTCGATCGCCGCCGCCGTCGAGGCCAACTACGACCACAGCCGGCTCGGGTTCTATCCGTGCGAGCCCGGCTGGTCGTTCACAGTGTGCAACATCATGGGCGCGCAGTCGATGTACGGCCACGACACCCTGCACGGCACCGACATGTGGGCGCGCCATCGCGACCGCTGGCGCACCACCCTCGAGCAGGAGTACCTGACGCCCGACGGCAGCTACGCCCACATCCGGTCCAACCACGTCGGCCTGTCGTGGGACACCGGCGAGGTCCCCGGCGGGCACTACAACGCCCACGGCACGGGCCGCTTCGCCGACATCCTCCCGGCCCACGCCCGGCGGGCCACCGCGCTCGACCTGCGCGGCGCCGGCCCGGCCATGGCGCGGCTGTCGAGCATGGTCGTCGACGGCGCGCTGCCCCTCGAAATGCCCCGCGAGCTGGAACGCCACCGCACCCGTTCGAGCCCGCTCCCGGGCTGGAACAAGGTCATCGGCGGTGCCCGCCTGGTGGGCGACGAGCACCTGGCCGAAGCGGCCATCGCGGGCGCGGCCCGCCAGTGCGGCACCGGGCAGCGCTGGCCGGCCCGGCCCCTCGTCGCGGGTTCGTCGGCGCTCGGGACGCACCTCATCATCCGCTGGTCGACGCCGCTGGCCCTCTCCGACCTCAATGTGCGCGGCTACGTCCCCCCGGCGGGCCCGGTGCTCAGCGCGACCGAGGGGGACGACGTACTAGTGGTGCTGGCCCGCTCAGTCGACGGGGCGTCGCTCGAGCTGGCCCTGCAACCGTGGGGCGATACCGGGCTGGAGTCGGTGACGCTGCGGTTCACGGCGTTGGCGACGGGCGGGCGGTACGTGCTGTCGGGCGACGACGGCACGGTGACGGAGGTGATCGCCGGCGAGGCCGGGTCGGGGTCGGCGACGGTATCGCTGGCGGCGGGCGGTCTCGCCCGGTTCCGTCTGGCCCCGGCGGGCGACGTCGAAGGGGGCCGTGTGGCCCCCGCCGGCGACGTCGAGCGGCGCCCGTGATTCTCGACTGCGACCGCCTCTGGACCCGTCTGGTGTCGGCCGTGTACCGCCTGCGCCGCCTCCCGCGGGTCACCGACGACCCGCCGCCCGTTGCGCGCCCGGCCGAGGGCAGGCCCGAGAGCCCGGCCGCCGGCAGGGGCGCGCGGCTGGAGCCCGATCCCCGCGCCGAGTCGTCGGAAGCGATTACCGAGGCCGTTCCGCCCGACCGCAGTTGACGCCGTCAGCTCTCGGCGCGATTCCCGCCAGATACGGCGGAGATCGTGCCGAGAGGAGGCCGGCTCCTCGCCGACCAGCCGGTGTGCGCGCCGACGCGGTCGACGCCGTTGACGCGGTTGACGCGGTCGACGCAGTCGACGCAGTCGACGCCGTCGACGCCGCCGTTGACGCCTTCGTTGGGGCCGCTCAGGACCGGCGCTGATGCCTCCGTGGCCGGCGGTCACGGCCGCGGGGCTCGTCGTCGGCCTCCTGTTCGGCATCTTCGGGGTCGGTGGCTCCAGCTTCGCGACACCCGCACTCGGACTGCTGGGCGTGCCCGGCCTGATCGCCGTCGCGGCGCCCCTGCCCGCCACCATGCCCGCTGCGATCGCCGGGATGATCAGCTATGCCCGGCGCCGCCAGGTGGAATGGTCCGTCGCTCGCTGGTCGATCATGGGCGGCGTTCCCGCCACGATCGTCGGGGCCCTGCTGTCCCAGTACGTGGGCGGCCAGGCGCTCCTCATCGTCTCGGGCATCGTGCTCGCCCTGGTCGGCGTGCGGATCCTGTTCCCCGTTCCCGAGGGCGGCCTCACCGTGCGCGCTCGTCGGCGGGCGGCCGTCGTCGTCCCGAGCGCCGCCGGCATCGGGCTCTTCACCGGTCTCCTGGCCAACGGCGGCGGCTTCCTCCTGGTCCCGCTCTTCGTCCTCGTCCTCGGTCTCACCATGCCCGAGTCGGCGGGCACCAGCCTGGTGGTCATCGCCGCGCTCTCGTTGCCCACACTGGTCACCCACTGGGCGCTCGGGCACATCGACTGGTCGGTGGCCGCCGCCTTCGCCGCCGGAAGCATCCCGGGCACGGTCATCGGCTCGCTGGCCGCCCAGCGCCTTCCGGCCGAGGCCATGAAGCGGAGCTTCGGCCTGCTGCTCATCGGCTTCGCCTTCTACTTCGTCACCCACCAGATCCTGGCTTCGTGAGGCCGTCGGTGGCGGTTCCCGCCAGGACGTTCGGCCCTACCGGTTGCCGGAAGTGGTGGGGATGATGCGAACTGCAGGTGACGCAAGGGAGGTGTGGGTCCGTGCAGGCACGTGCCGGTGATCGGATCATCATCCCGGGGCATCGGGTCGGTGAGACTGTTCGGGACTGCGAGGTGCTGGAGGCCCGGGGCCGCGACGGCGGCCCTCCCTACTGGGTTCGATGGGGTGGCAGCGGCCACGAGGCGCTCCTGTTCCCGGGCCCCGATGCCACCGTCGAGCACGTCGAGCACGAGTCCAGCTGAAGCAGGGGGGAGTCCAGCGATGCGGGTGCATGAGCGGATCCGGCGGTCAGCGGTGGCGATCGGTCCCGACCGGACCCTGCAGGACGCCGCTGCGATCATGGAGCGGGCGGGGGTCGGCGCGCTCGCGGTGGTGGAGGACGATCAGCTCGTCGGGATGGTGACCGACCGCGATCTCGTGCGTCGGGGCCTGGCCCGTGGTCTTCCCGCCGACGCCCGGATCGACGGTGTCATGACATCACCTGCGATCACCATCGACGCCGATGCCGACCTCGAGCAGGCCTTCGCGCGCTTCAGCACGAATGCCGTACGACGGTTGGCAGTGGTGCGCGACGGGCAGTTCGTCGGGATGGTGACCGTCGACGACCTCCTGATCGACCTGGCCCGCAACCTCGCCGACCTGAGCCGCCCGGTGGCCGCTGAGGTCATCTTCGGGCACCGGGATCCGCCGGTGCCCGCCGTCGTCTGACGGCTGGCAGGCTCGCCCGGTCAGGTGATCGAGGCGGTGTAGATGTCCTCGATGGACTGGCCGAGCAT
>JBIOZN010000201.1:0-13176 GCA_044871175.1 Acidimicrobiales bacterium
CGCCCTCGCCGACCCAGACCCCGTCGGAGACCTCGAAGCCGCCGATCGACACCTGCACCTTGCCATCGAGCACGTCGGTGTGGGCGTGGACGTAGGCCTCGAGCGTGCCCACGTCCTCCCAGTAGCCCTCGGCCACGGCCCCGAAGAGGGGCTCGTGCTTGGCCAGCAGCGTGGGGAAGACATCGGCCGAGAAGTCGAGGCGCTGGTCGGGCTCGATGTAGTCGAACACGGCGGGGTCGAGGACGTAGATGCCGCTGTTGATCGTGTCGCTGAACACCTGGCCCCACGTGGGCTTCTCGAGGAAGCGCTCGACGCAGCCGTCGTCGCGGGTGATCACGATGCCGAACTCGAGGGGGTTGTCGACGCGCACCAGGCCGATCGTGGCCAGGGCGCCGCGCCGGTCGTGGCGGGCGACCAGGCCGCCGAGGTCGATGTCGGTGACGACGTCGCCCGAGATCACCAGGAACCGCTCGTCGAGGTGCTCCCGGGCGTTGCCCACGCTGCCGGCGGTGCCGAGCGGCGTGGCCTCGTTGGCGTACACGATGCGCACGCCGAGCTCGCGGCCGTCGCCGAAGTAGGTCTGGATGGCGTTGGCCATGAAGGCGACGGTGACGACGATGTCGTCGAAGCCGTGGCTGCGCAGCAGCCCGACGATGTGCTCCATCATGGGCCGGTTGGCCACCGGCAGCATGGGCTTGGGCGCGTTTGAGGTGAGCGGCCGCAGGCGTGTGCCCTCGCCGCCGGCCATGATCACCGCCTTCACGGGTTCACCGGTTGACCTGCACGGGCTCACCCGGGCCCCGGCGACGGGCGGCGCGGCCCGCCCGCAACGCTCGCCGCATCATCGGGACGTAGGTGACGGCGGCGTAGTAGCTGAACGCCAACCCCGGCAGGCCCCACCCCCAGCCGAGCACCAGCCCGAAGTCGTGCCAGAACCCGTGCGTGCCCGCGGCCAGCAGGAAGGCGGGGAAGGCCACCATGAGCGAGAACGTCCCCGCCTTGCCCCACCAGGTGACGTCGAAGCGCTGCATCCCGAACAGGGTGAGGATCACCAGCGCGGCGCCGACGGCCAGCTCCCGCACGACCACGGCGACGCTGAACCACAGGGGCGCGGCGCCGTCGACGATGATGCCGCCCACGGCGACGATGAACAGGAGCCGGTCGGCAGTGGGGTCGAGCACCTTGCCCAGCTCGGACACCTGGCCGTGGTGACGGGCGATGTAGCCGTCGACCCAGTCGGTGGCGCCGAGGGCGGCGAGCAGGACGGCGGCACCCACGCGGCTCTCGAGCCCGAACAGCAGCCACAAGAACACCGGCAGACAGGCGAGACGCACGACCGACACGAGGTTGGGGATGGTGAGGACGCGGTTGGTGGCGGCCGGAGGGGCGGTCGGGGCCACCGCCGGACACTACCGTCGCGCCCCGGTTTGCACCCTGAGCGCCAATCGTGGGCCCTCAGAGTGCAAACCCGAGTTGGGCGGTGGCGGGCAGGGGGGCATCAGGTCGGGGCCGTCGTGGGCCACCGCGTTGACCGCGGTGGACACCGGGCGCAGGGCCAGGAGGGTGTCGGGCGCCGGCCGGAGCAGCGCGGTGAGGGCGCCGACGTCGTCGGTGGCTCGGTCCAACCACGTCGCCCACGCCGACGCCGGCAGGATCACCGGCATCCGGTCGTGCACCGGGGCGACGGTAGCGTTGGCCTGGGTGGTGACGACCGTGACGGTGCGCAGCCAGGGGGCGTCGGGCGGCGCCGACGGGGCGCGCCAGACCTCCCACAGCGCGGCCACGGCCAGCGGCTCGCCGTCGCGGCGGTGCACGAACACGGGCCGGCGGGCCGGGCGGACCCACTCGTAGAAGCCGTCCATGGGCACGATGGCCCGCCGGCGCCGCAGCGCGGTGGCGAAGGCCGGCCGCTTCGCCACGGTCTCGGCCCGGGCGTTGATGAGCCGCGCCGCCCCCTTGGCGTCGGGCGACCAGCTCGGCACGAGGCCCCACCGGAAGGCGCGCAGCTCGCGGCCGCCGTCCCGGGCGGCCACCACCGCGGTGACGGCGTCGGTGGGCGCCACGTTCCACCGGGGCGCGACCGCTCGCGCCTCGGGGTCGACGGCGGCGTCGAAGTAGCGGGCGATGTCGTCCGCCGGGGACGCCGCCACGAAGCGGCCGCACATCGGCGTCGACGCTACCTTCGGGGCATGGCTGCGCCCGAGGACCCCGCCCCGCTCGACCAGCCCACGGCCGAGACCGAGACCGAGACCGAGGTGGTGGAGGTCCCGGCGGGCCTCGACCTCGGCACCCTCGAGGTCGTGCTGGCCCGCCTGCGGTCCGACGGGATCCCGGCCCGGGTCGAGCCCGACCTCACCGGGGTCATCCCCGACGAGACCGACGGCGGCTACCGGATCCTGCTCCGGCGCGACGACCTCGAGGCCGCCCGCCCGGTGCTGGAGACGGCCGAGATCACCATCCCGCCCGAAATCCAGTAGAACGCGTGTTCGGGCCGGCCTCCAGCAGCGCACGGGCCGGGGCCGGTAGCCACCGCTACAACCAGTCCCGGCGCTTGAAGTTGCGGTACAGCCCGTAGCACACCAGCCCCATGAGGCACAGCACCACGGGATAGCCGAGTATCCAGTCGAGCTCGGGCATGTGCTCGAAGTTCATCCCGTAGATCCCCGCCAGCATCGTGGGCACGGCCGCGATGGCCACCCAGGCCGAGATCTTGCGCATGTCCTCGTTCTGGCGCATGCCGACGCTGGCGATGTTGGCGTTGAGGGCGCTGTCGAGCAGCGCGTCCAACCCGACGACGAGCTCGACCGAGCGCAAGAGGTGATCGAGGACGTCGCGGAAGTAGGGCACGAACCGCGGATCCACGCTGCCCGACTCCGTGGTGAGCACCCGCAGCGGGTCGGCCAAGGGTTCCACGGCTCGCCGGAACTCGAGCACCTCCCGCTTCAGCTTGAAGATGCGCTCGGCGTGGCCCGCGCTGGGAGTGCCGAACACCTGCTGCTCGATGTCGTCGACGTCCTCCTGCAGGCCCACCATCACCTCGCCGTAGTCGTCCACCACTCGGTCGGCCACGGCGTGGAGGACGGCCACCGGACCGAAGGCGAGGCGCTGGGGATCGGCCTCGAGGGTGGCCCGCACCTGGCCGAGGGCCCTGGTCTGGCCGTGGCGGACGGTCACCACGAAGTGCCGACCGACGAACAACATGATCTGGCCGATCTCGACGATCTCGTCGTGGTCGACGTACCGGGCCGGCTTCAAGACCATGAAGACGGAGTCGCCGTAGCGTTCGAGCTTGGGCCGCTGGTGGGCGTGGATGGCGTCCTCGACGGCCAGAGGATGCAGGCCGAAGCGCACCGTGACGTCCTCGAACTCCTCGGCCGTGGGCTCGTGCATTCCCATCCACACGAAGTCGCCACCGTGGCGGCACGAGGCGACGGCGTCGTCCACCGAGCACATGTCGCCGTCGCGCCGGCCGTCCCGGTACACGGCGCAGTCGACGATCACCCGCTCAGTCTGCCCCCGCCCTGCTCGGCGCCTTCACGACGGCACGGGTCGGGCCCCCGATCGCGACGATGCGCCGCAATGAACCGGGGATGCCCCCGGCCACTCGCCTACCCTCGGCGCCATGCGCAGGCCCGGCGGTCAGGGGAGGGCGCAGGCGCCGCACCGCGTGCCGTCCTGGCTCACCCGGTTCGTGGCCATCCACCCCGCGCCGCCCGAGGTGCGCCTGCACGCCGATCTGGTGCGGCTCGGGGTGGGCAGCGTGGTGCTGGTGGCGTCCGCCGCCGTCGCCGCCGGCGGCGTGCCCGACTGGGAGGAGGACCTGTTCGACGCGATCTACCGCCTCCCCGACGCCCTCGAACCGGTGCTGTGGGTCCCGATGCAACTCGGCTCGGCCCTCGCGCCGGTCGTCCTCGCGCCCTTGGCGTGGCTGGCCACCCGGAACTGGCGTCCCGCGGTGGGCGCCTTCGTCGTGGGCCTCGCCGGCTGGTGGCTGGCCAAGGGCGTGAAAGCGATCGTGGAACGGGGTCGTCCCGACACGTTCATCACCGATCTCCACCGCCGCCGCGGCACGCCCACCGACGGTCTCGGTTTCCTGTCGGGCCACGCCACGGTGGCCTTCGCCCTGGCCACCGTGTTCGCCCCTTACCTCACCCGCCGGGGCCGGTGGCTCGCCTACGGGCTGGCCACGATCGTGGGGTTCGCCCGTATCCACGTGGGCGCCCACCTCCCGCTCGACGTGGCCGCCGGGGCGGCGTTGGGCACGGTGCTCGGGGCGCTGTGGTACCAGGCGGTGCGCTTCCGTCGGAACGAGGCGCCCCACCTGGCACGCTGAGGGCGCGTGGAACCGGTTGCGGCGGCCCGCGCCGCCTCTCTTGACGCCGCCCTGGCCCACCTGTTCCGGGTGGGTCGCCGCACGCCCGCCGGCGGGCTGGTCGAGGTCGTCGACTCTGTGATCGGCCGCTGGTGGGGAGCGTCGGCGATGGTGTGGCTGGCCGACCACGAGCAACGCTGCCTGGTGCCTCTGGCCGTGCCCCCGCTCGACGACCGGGCCCGCCAGAACATCGACGGCACGATGGCCGGGCGGGCCTACACCACCGGAGCGCCGGTGACCGCGGCGGACGGCGAGGGGACGAGGCTGTGGGTGCGGGTGGCCGACGCCGGCGATCGCCTCGGCGTGCTCGAGGTGCACGGCGGCGCCGAGCTCGCCGACCGCGGCGGCGAGATGCAGGAGGTGGCCGACCTGCTCGGCGCCCTGCTCGCGGTCGACAAGGAGGCCACCGACGACTACTTCCGGCTGCGGCGGCGCAAGCGCATCACGCTGGCCGCCGACATGCAATGGTCGGCGCTGCCGCCGCCGGGCGGGTGCCGGGGGCAGACGACGTTCTCGGGCCTGCTCGAGCCCGCCTACGAGGTGGCCGGCGACACCTTCGACCACGCCGTGAACGGCGACCTCCTCCACGCCGCCGTGTTCGACGCCGTCGGCCACGACCTGTCGTCGGCCGTGATCTGCCATCTCGTGCTCGGGAGCTACCGCCACGCCCGCCGCCTGGGCCTCGACCTGGCCGAGACCCACCGGCACATCGACCGCACGGTCGCCACCGAGATCGGCCGGAGCCGCTTCGCCACCGGGCTGCTGGTCGAGCTCGACCTCAGCGGGGGCCAGCTGCGCATGGCCAACTTCGGCCACCCGCCTCCCCTGCTCGTGCGCCACGGCAAGGCCATCACCCTGCCCGCCCGGCCCACCTGGCCGTTGGGGCTGGGAGGCGCCGACGTCGAGGTCGCCCACTATGTACTCGAACCCGCCGACCGGCTGCTGTTGTTCACCGACGGGATCGTCGAGGGCCGCCGGCCCGACGGCGAGCGCTTCAGCGAGGCGACGCTGGCCGACCTGCTGGTCAAGGCGACGGCGAGCGAGCTGAGCACGGCCGAGACGCTGCGCCGGCTCATCCAGGCCGTGCTCGACCATCAGGCGGGCGCGCTCACCGACGACGGCACGATGGTGCTCATCGACTGGCGCCCCGGCTAGCCCGCCGCGGCGGCCCCGGCGGCCGCCCGGCCCGTCTCGGCGCAGCCGGAACATCCGGTGCACCAGGCGAGCAGACCTGCTCGTGGCGCACCGAGAGCACCCATCACGGGGGCGGCGGGTGCTCCTCGGTCGAGGCCAGAGGCAGGTCGACGGTGACCGTCGTGCCCCTTCCGGGCGCGGTGCGGAGGGCCACCGAGCCGTGGTGGGCCTCGACGATCGCCTTGGCGATGGCGAGCCCGAGGCCCGAGCCTCCCCGCGAACGGGCGCGAGCCGGGTCGGCCCGCCAGAAGCGCTCGAACGCCTGGCCGGCCACCTGGGGCGCCATGCCGGGCCCGTCGTCGGCCACCTCGAGGCGGCCGTGCCCGTTCTGGCGGGCGGCCGAGATGCGCACGGCCGCGTCCGGCGGTGTGTGCACCAGGGCGTTGGCCACCAGGTTGCCCACGACCTGGCGCAAGCGGTGGTCGTCGCCGGTGACCAGCACCGGCTCGGCCGCGTCCAGCGTGACCGCCCGTTCCGGCGCCATCGCGCCGGCGTCCCGAGCGGCGTCGGCGGCCAGCAGGGCCAGGTCGACGGGCGCGGCGTCGAGGGGGCGGCCCTGGTCGAGGCGGGCGAGCAGCGCCAGGTCGTCGACCAGGCGGCCCATGCGCACCGCCTCCTGCTCCACCCGGCGCATGGCGGGGTCGAGCTCGCCGGGCTGGCGCAGCCCCCCGTGGCGGTAGAGGTCGGCATACCCCCGGATGGCGGTGACGGGCGTGCGCAGCTCGTGGGAGGCGTCGGCGACGAACCGGCGCAGGCGGGCCTCGCTGGCGGCGCGCTCCTCGAAGGCCGTCTCGATGCGCCCGAGCATGGTGTTGAGGGCGTCGGCCAGGTCGGCCGCCTCGGTGCCGGGATGGGACGGCTCGGCGCGGTGGGACAGGTCCCCGCCGGCGATGGCGGTGGCGGTGGCCGTCATGCGCTTGATCGGGCGGACCCCGAGGCGCACCACCCAGACGGTGACCAGGGCGAGCACGCCGAGCATGACCCCGCCGGCCACGACCTCCACCACCGCCAGCCGCTCGCCGGCGGCCTCCACGTCGGCCAGCGATAGCCCGACCACCAGGGTGTCGCCCGTGCCCGGTTCGCTGCGGGCCAGGAACCGGTACGCCGGGGCGTCGCCGCTGCCCGCCACCGTGAACGGCGGGTCGTCGGCGGCCGCCGCCGCCTGGGCGCGGGCAGGATCGAGGCCGGGCACGGTGGCGCCCTCGGTGAGGTTGGGCAGCATCTGGTACTCGAAGGTGCCGTCGGCGTCGATGCGGGCGGTGTAGGCCGACCGGAACCCGGGGGACTCGGCGGCGTCCGGCGGCGGACGCGCCGGCGGGACCATGCGGTCGTCGTCCAGCCGCGGCACGAGGCCCTCGAGCTGCGCGTCCACCCGCTCGACCAGGTAGGCGGTGGTCACCCGCAGGATGAGCACGCCCGCACCCACCAGCACCAGGGCCACCAGGCCCATGGCGATGAGCACCCGGTTGCGCAGCGTCACGTCCCGGCTCCCGCGGCTCAGGTGCGGAGTACGTAGCCGATGCCGCGGATGGTGTGGATCAGGCGGGGATCCCGATCGTCGACCTTCCGCCGCAAGTAACTGATGTAGGTCTCCACCACGCCGGCGTCGCCTCCGAAGTCGTACTGCCAGACGTGGTCGAGGATCTGGGCCTTGGACAGCACGCGCCCCTGGTTGGCCAGCAGGAAGCGCAGCAGCTTGTACTCCGTGGGCGACAGCGGCACCTCCTCGCCGCCCCGGGTGACGCGGTGGGCGTCGTCGTCGAGCTCGACGTCGGCGCAGCGCAGCGTCGTCGGTTGGTCGAGACCGGCGCGCCGCAGCACCGCCCGCACCCGGGCCACCAGCTCCTCCAGGCTGAAGGGCTTGTCGACGTAGTCGTCGCCGCCCAGGGTGAGGCCCCGCACCTTGTCCTCCGTGCCGTCACGGGCGGTCAGGAACAGCACGGGCGTGCGGTTGCCCTCGCTGCGCAGCCGCCGAGTGACCTCGAAGCCGTCCAGGTCGGGGAGCATGACGTCGAGCAGCACGGCGTCGGGCTTCCACTGCGCGACCGCGCTGAGGGCCTCCCGGCCGGTGGCGGCCGTACTCACCTCGAACCCGAGATGACGCAGGGCGGCGTCCAGCATGAAGCGGATGTTGTCCTCGTCGTCGACCACGAGGACGCGTTCGGCGGCCACGGGCCAAGGATGCCCGCTCTTCCTGGGAATTCGCTGGGCGCTCCCCGGGGAGCACCTGAGAGGCGGTTGGCGCCGGGGCCAGTCGGGTACGCCCGACTGCACGAACTGCACCACCCCTTTGGAGGTAAAGGCATGGCTGGAGAATCCGACGACATCAAGGGCCGGGCCAAGGAAGCCATAGGCGCCGTCACCGACGACGACGACCTGAAGCGCGAAGGCAAGACCGACCAGGCGGCGGGATCGATCAAGGGCAAGGTCGACGACGCCGTCGACAAGGTGAAGGACGTCCTCAACAAGGACAAGTAGGTCCCGTACGGCGCGCCGGCGAAGGTCGGCTGCGGTCGAAGACACAAAATAGGCGAGTCCCCCGGTGCCGCCGCCCGCTCGGCGCCGGGGGAGCTCAACGGGTCGTGCCCGCACGAACGGTACGCCTCCGTGGCCGGAGGCGGAATGAGCCGTTCGGCTCGTGGGGCCGGGAAAGGTCCCCCTCAGTCGGTGCCGGGGCGGCGGTCGCTCTCCCTCAGCGGATCGCTCTTGTAGCCCGGCGGATAGGTCAGGGCGAGCTCATCAGCGGTGGGTTGGCGATGCACCTTGGCCTCGGGGGGAAGCAGGTCGACGATGGCCGCCATGATGCGGCGCGTGTCCTTGTCCACGTCGTCGTAGAGCAGCTCCACGGGTGGCCCGACCCGCACCGTCACCAACGGGCGCTCGGCCTTGACCTGAGGGAGCCGGGAGTTGCGGGGCCAGACCTTTTCGGTGCCCCAAACACCCATGGGGAAGACGGGTGCCCGGGTGGCATGGGCCAGCCGGGCCGCCCCCCACCGCCCCTTCAGCTCGGGTTCGAAGAACGCCGGCCCCCGGGGGATCGTGCCTTGCGGGGCCAGCGCCACCGCCTCGCCTGCCTTGAGGGCGATGATCGCTTCCTCCAGCGGTTCGTCCGACCCGGTGCCCCGCTCGACCCGGATGCCCCCGGCCATGCGGACGAAGGCGCCGATGACGGGCGCGTCGAACACCTCCTTCTTGCCCAGGAAACGGAACGACCGGCCCGAGCGGGCCTGGGCCAGCGACACCGCGGCGGCGTCGAAGTAGCTGCGGTGGTTGAACACCAGGATGACGGGCCCCGTCTTGGGGATGTGCTCGGTGCCCTTGATGTCGAATCGCGCCAGGGGCATGAGCTCGGGCCGCTGCAGGGGGCGGGTCCAGCGCTGCAGCTCGCGCCCGGCGATCTTGGCCACGCCCTCGGGCAGGTCGAAGTGGCGGATGGGCCAGCCCTTCAGCCGGGCCAGGGCGTCGAGCCGGGTGTCGGGGTTGACGGCCACCGGGTGCTTCACGGCGTCGAGCAGCGGGCCGTCGTAGTAGCTGTCGCTGTAGGCGTAGCTGTTGCGCAGGTCGACGCCGGCCTCCTCGGCCCACTCCCGGACGCCTTCGAGCTTGGCCCGTCCCCAGACGAAGCGCCCGTCGATCGCACCGGTGAACTGGCCGTCGGCCTCCTGCCAGCGCGTGGCCACCAGCCCGTCGACGCCGAGGTGCTCGGCGAAGGGCGCCACCAGCACCTCGGGGCTGGTGGTGGCCACCACGATGCGCCGCCCGGCCTTGCGGTGTTCCTCGAGCACGCTGGGGACGTGCGGGAGCAGCTTGGAGTCGAGCTCCTCGGCGGCCTCCTCGGCCGCTGCCCGCACCGCGTCCACCGACCACCCCTTGGCGCCCCGGGCGGCCAGGCGGGCCAGCTGCATCGACATGAGGGTCTCGCCCATCAACTCATAGACCCGGTAGAAACCGCCCAGCCCGGGGATCTCGAACGACGGGCCCATGCCGTTGCGGCGGAGGGCGGCGGTGAAGACCGGCCCGGACGCCCCGATGATGAGGGTCCGGTCGAGGTCGAAGACGGCGGCGGTCGTGGCCAAGGGATGTACCTCCCCTGTCGGCGGGTCGGCGCCATCATTCTCCCGCCGGGCCCCCGGGGGCAACGGGTGCGCGCCCGACCGGTTGGCGATGGCGCCGCCGCCGAGCGAGGATGGCGGCCGAGCCCGGGGGGTCGATGCCCGAACCACCGCCCAACCGCCCGCGCCTGCCCCGCTCCTGGTCCGACTGGGCCAGCGGCGACTGGCTGGGCGCCGCCAACCCGTTGGGGGCGGCGCGCCCCGGTCTGGCTGGCCTACCCACGCCCGAGGACATGGCCGCCCTGGCCCCCGTGTTCGGGCCCCAGCAGGTCCTGCGCCGGCTCATCACCGAGGTCCAGCAGCGCCTCGTGGGGCGAGCGATCAGCTTCACCACGGGCGCAGGCGAGTGGGGTCTGGTGCCGACCGGCCTCGCCGCCGACCCCCAACCGCTCGGGCTGACCCTGGCCCAGCTGGGCACGATCGAAGTGGCGGCCACCGGCGTGCGCTCACCGTGGCTGGAGGCCGACCGGGGCACGGCCACGTTCCGCAACGTCCACGTCCAGCCGGGCGTGCCGGCGGTGCTGGTGGCCGCGCCCGTCGATCTCCACGTGGTGCTCGGCCAGGAGGCCCTCGACCGGCTGCTGGTCGCGCACCTCGAGCGCTTCTCGGTGCGCCTCGACGGCGAAGGGCGAGCCCTGGTCGCGCTGGCGGGCCGGGAGCGCACGGGGTGGGCCGAGGTCGTGCCCCGGCTCGAGGGCCGGGCCGTGCGCCTGGTGGCCACGGGCATCGGTGCCATCGGCCGGCGGATCCCGCTGCCCCGGGCGATGGGGACGCTGCGCCTGGAGCTGCCGCCGTTCCCGGAGGGACTGCGGCTCGACGCCATCGAGATCGTCGGGGGCGAGGTGCAGGCGCGCGGCGCCCTCGACGAGCTGCGCCTGCCGCTGGCCTCCGGACGCCTGCAGCGCTTCGAGCGCCTCATGCGTCAGGGGGCGGCCCGCTTCGACCTGCTCACCGAGGAGTGACCGGCCGACGCTGAGCTGTCTCGGCGCGATTTCGGCCATATGTGGCGAGATTCGCGCCGAGACTTCCCGCCGGCGCCGTCAACCGGTGGGGCCGGAGAACTGCGGCGGGCGCTTCTCCAGGTGCGACGCCACCCCTTCGCGGGCGTCGGGACCGCCGAAGCCCACGAACTCGTAGGCCAGCGAGGCGTCGAAGGCGGGCTGCAACAACCGGTAGGCGTGGTTCAACGTCTGCTTGGTCCAGCGGAGCGCCATCTGGGCCCCGGCGGCCAGGTCGACGGCGATGCCCAGGGCCTCCTCGTGGACGGCGTCGTCATCGACGCACAGCGACACCAGCCCGATGCGCTCGGCCTCCTCGCCGGTGAGAGGCCGGCAGGTGAGCAGGTGGTACTTGGCCTTGGCCATGCCGCACAGCAGGGGCCAGCAGATGGCGGCGTGGTCGCCGGCGGCCACCCCCAGGCGGGTGTGGCCGTCGATGATGCGGGCCGTGCGCGCCACCACCGAAATGTCGGCCAGCAGCCCGGCCACCAGCCCGGCCCCGACGGCGGGGCCGTGGATGGCCGACACCACCGGCTTGTCCGCGTTCACGAGGTTGAGCACGAGGTCGCGGGCCTCGCGCAGCACGCGCGTTCGTACGGCGTAGTCCTGCATGATCTCGGTGATCATCTCGAAGCTGCCGCCGGCCGAGAACGCCCGCCCCGCGCCCTGCAGCAAGCTGACCCGCACGTCGGGGTCGCGGTCGATCACCGGCCACACGTCGGCCAGGTCGCGGTGGGCCTGCTCGCCGACGGCGTTCAGGTTGGGGCCCTCGAGCGTGATCCGCAGGACGTGGTCGGCCGGGGTGTCGAAGCGCAGCCCCGGGAACCGTGCGCTGTAGTCCTCCACGCCGGGACACGTTACGTTCGCATCATGGTCACGACTCCCGCCGAGCTGTTCGATCTGCGCGACCGGGTCGCGGTCGTCACCGGAGGAAGCCGGGGCCTGGGACGCGAGATGGTGCGCGCCTTCGCCGCCGCCGGAGCCTCGGTGGTGATCGCCAGCCGCAAGCTCGACGCCTGCGAGGAGCTGGCCGCCGAGGTCGAGAAGGAGACGGGCCGGCCCGCCCTGGCCGTGGCCGCCCACATGGGGCGCTGGCAGGACTGCGACCGCCTAGCCGATGCCGCCTACGAGCGCTTCGGCCACGTCGACGTCCTGGTCAACAACGCCGGCATGTCGCCGCTCTACCCCGATCTCGTCTCGGTCACCGAGGATCTGTTCGACAAGGTCGTGGCCGTCAACCTGAAGGGCCCGTTCCGGCTGGCCAGCCTGATCGGCAGCCGCATGGCCGAAGCCGGGCGGGGCTCGATCATCAACGTGAGCACCACCGGGTCCATCCGCCCCACCTGGAAAGAGCTCCCCTACGCCAGCGCCAAGGCCGGGCTCAACGCCTTCACCGTCGGCCTGGCCAACGCCCTGGCTCCCAACGTCCGCGTCAACGGCATCCTCCCCGGGCCCTTCGCCACCGACATCGCCGACGCCTGGCCCGAGGAGGACCGCGCCGGCGCCTGGCACCCGATGGGTCGGATCGGCCGGCCGCACGAGATCGTGGGGGCCGCCCTCTACCTGGCCAGCGACGCGTCCAGCTTCACGAGCGGCGCCCTGCTGCGGGTCGACGGCGGTGTCACCCAGTCGACGTAGGCGCGATCGGTGCCGCCGTCGTCGTCCGAGCCCGACACCGACCTGCCCGCCGGCGACTTCGCCACGTGGCTGGCGGGCGTGCAGGTGGCCATCCGGGGCGAGCGGGCGTCGATCGTGCCCTGCGGGGGCTGCACGGCGTGTTGCCGATCCGCACAGTTCATCGACATCGGCCCCGACGAGACCGACACCCTGGCCCACATCCCCCCGGCGCTCCTCTTCCCGGCGCCGGGACGACCCGCCGGCCACGTCCTCCTCGGCCACGACGAGCACGGGCACTGCCCGATGCTGGTGGACGACGCGTGCTCGATCTACAGGCACCGGCCGGCGGCCTGCCGCGCGTACGACTGCCGGGTCTTCCCCGCCACCGGCCTGCGCCCCGACGACGGTGACGAGCGCCAGCAGGCGCTGGCCCGCCAGGTGCGCCGCTGGCGCTTCACGTTCCGCACTCCGGCCGATCGCGACCGCCACGACGCCGTCCAGGCCGCCGCCCGGTTCGCGCGCGCTCAACCGCACGCCCCGGCCACCAGCGCGACGGGTCTCGCCGTGCAGGCCATCGAGATCCACGAGCAGTTCCTGGCCGACGGCGATGAGTCCCGGGCGGCTCGACGGTCATGACCTCGACCGCACGACAGGAGGGTCGCATGCCCCGCATCACGCCCAATCTCTGGTTCGACACCCAGGCCAAGGAGGCCGCCGAGTTCTACGTCTCGGTGTTCCCCCACTCCGAGATCAGGAACGTCTCCTACTACGGCGAGGCCGGGCCCGGGCGCGCCGGCAGTGTGCTCACCGTCGACTTCGTGCTCGACGGCCAGGAGTACACCGCACTCAACGGCGGTCCGCACTTCAAGTTCGACGAGGCGAT
>JBIOZN010000202.1:0-2213 GCA_044871175.1 Acidimicrobiales bacterium
GCACCGGTTGGGAGCGGTGGTGTTGGGCGCTGGTGAGCGCCACCCAGTCGTCGAGGGCTTCGGTGAACGCCTGGGTGAAGCTGAGCCGGGGTCGCGCTCCGGTGAGCACGAGGGTGGTGACGGCGGCTTGGAGGTGGGCGAACACGACGCCGAGGGGGTCGGTGGTGTGGTCGCTGGGGTCGAGGAACGCTTCGGACTGGTGGTGTTCGGCGATCCAGTCGTCGACTGCTTCGACGATGGCGGTTGCCGCCGCGAGCTCGATGCGCTCCTGGTACCAGTACAGGGTGGTGGTGAGCTGATCGAGGACGGTGAGCAGCTCGTCGGTGCGAATGCCGGTCATGCCATCTCCGGGGTGCGCTGGGGGGTGCTGGCCATGTCGTCCCAGTGGCGCACGATGCTGAGGGCGGTGGTGGCGTGCGGGGCCGATGTGGCCGCGAGGTGGCGGCCCCAGTCGGTGGGGCGTCCCGTCCAGGAGGTGGTGAGGTCGGCGACGGCGGCGTCGATGGCGCCGTGGCGGGCGGTGAGGGCGGCGTTGGCCGCCAGCTCGGGGGGAACACCAGCTTCGGCCCACATGGCGATGGCGCCCCCGGGGTCGAGACCGAACGCCTCAGCGAGGTGCACCAGCCGGGTGGGGTCACCGGTGGCGGCCACCCGTCGCACCGCCTCGAGCGGCGGTGGCGACGCTGCGGCGGGGCCGGCGGCGCCGTCGATCTGGTGGAGGTCGGGTGCCGGCCGGGTGGCGGCGGCCAGGTGGTCGGCGGGCCACAGTGGTTCGCTGGTACCGGTGGCCGGGTTGTAGTGGGCTTGGCGGAGGGCGGCCTCGATGGCGGGGGCGGGCACCGCCAGGTCGGCGAGCACCTGGCGGGCGGCGCCGCCGTCCAAGCCGACGTCGGCCAGCATCCTGGCTGCCTGGTTGAGATGATGCGGTCTGGTCAGCTTCAGCCGGCCGAGGAGCTCCTGGTCGCTGGGCGCCAGCCGGTCGAGGGCGCCGACGGCCGACCGGGTGCGATCGGGTGCGGCGACGTCGTCAACCAGGGCGCGCAGCCGGGTGGCGATCTGGCGCCGTTCCCCAGCGGTCAGGTCGGGCCCGTCGGGATGGTGGTCGACCTGATCTCGGATCATGGCCGCCAAGAACGCGTCCGGGTTGACGTGATGGTCGACGAGCAGGAACCGAGTGGTGCGTGGCGGGCTGAGCCCGGCCTCGGCGCACATGCCCACCACGGTGGGCAGCTGATGGTCGAGGGCGGCGAGGGCGTCGAGGAAGCGTTGCCGTTCGTCTTCGTCGACCAGCCCGGCCAGCACGGCCCGGCACTCGCCGGTGGCGGCGTCGAGCCGGGGGGTGGGGGGCGCCGAGGGCGACAGGATCTGGGACCCCGCCGGGGCCAGCGGGGAAGCAGCGTCCAGGGTGGCGACGGTGGCGGCGGAGCGCTGGTCGCCCAACAGGTCAGGGGTGAGATCGACCGACAGCTCGGACTCCAGCGTCGACACCAGGTCGGCGGTGACGGTCAGCACCCGTTGGGCGGTGCTTTCCAGCAGCCGGCGGTCACCGGCCGACCAGCCGGCCAGATAGGGAACCGAGTACTGGGCGGAGTCGACGCCCACGGTGGCGCACACCAGGTAGGCGACCGATTCGGCTTCCACCTCTCGGAGGTCGCGTTGGCCGACCAGCCGGGCCTGGTGGTCGAGGGCGATGTGCGCCCATTCGTGGATGAGGGTCTTGAGCCGGGCCGGCGGTTCCAGATGGTCGGACACGACCACCTGGGCGGCGGTGAAGTCGGTGCGCCCGTTCCAGTCGTCCACCGGCGACCGGGTGACCAGCTCGACGGCGAAGCCGAGGCCCTCGAGATGGGACTGCACCGCGGCCCACACGTGCTGGTGGCGGTTGTCGCCGGTGAGCAGCTTGGGCCGCGGCGGGTCGGCCAGCTCCGGGGGGGCCACCAGCTGAGCCTGGTGGAACACCTTCACCGGCTTGAACCGGGTGATCGTGTCCGCCGTGTGGTCGCCGGTGACCTCGTCCACCTCCTGGCGGGTGATCGTCAACGGCGCCAGGATCGACAACCCTTTCTCGCCTTTGCGGACCTGGCAGCGGCCGCCCCCCACCGCCGGCATGCGCTGCCAGGTGCGGTAGGAGGCGACCAGCCCGAATGCGCCCTGGGCGGCCAGCAGCAGCTGGTTCTGCGGGCTGTAACGGTGGAACTGGCGGGACGACCGCA
>JBIOZN010000203.1:0-11700 GCA_044871175.1 Acidimicrobiales bacterium
CGAGGCCCGCACCTTTCTCGGCGCCCACCCTGCGGGCGTGATGATCAAGGCCGTCGCCGGCGGAGGCGGCCGGGGCATGCGCGCCGTGCGCGCCGCCGACGCGCTCGAGGCCGCCTACGAGCGCGCCCGCTCGGAGGCCCGGGCGGCCTTCGGCGGCGACGGCGATGTCTACGTCGAGGAGCTGCTCGCCCGGCCCCGCCACGTCGAGGTCCAGGTGCTCGGGGACGGCACGGGGGCCGTCGCCCACCTCGGCGAGCGCGACTGCAGCGTGCAGCGGCGCCACCAGAAGCTGATCGAGATCGCCCCGGCACCCTTCCTGTCGGTCGAGCAGCGCCGCCGGCTCACCGACGCCGCCCTGCGCCTGGCCGCCGCCGCCCGCTACGACGGGATCGGCACCGTCGAGTTCCTGGTGCAGGACGACCGGGTCGTGTTCATCGAGGCCAACGCCCGCCTCCAGGTGGAGCACACCGTCACCGAGGAAGTCACCGGCGTCGATCTGGTCCAGGCGCAGTTGTGCCTGGCCGCGGGCGCGACCCTGGCCGACCTCGGCCTGCTGCCCGCGGCGCCCGCCGCCCGCGGCGTGGCCATCCAGGTGCGGGTGAACGCCGAGATCCTCGCCCCCGACGGCACCGTGCGCCCCTCGGCCGGCACCCTCGTCGCCTTCGAGCCGCCCACGGGCCCGGGGGTACGCACCGACACCGCCGCCTATCCCGGCTACCAGGTGGGCACCGGGTACGACCCGCTGCTGGCCAAGGTCGTCGGCCACGCCCCCTCGGGCGGGCTCGACGCCGCCGTCGCCCGCACGGCCCAGGCGCTGGCCGAGCTGCACGTGGAGGGCGTCAGCACCACCGCCGGCGTGTTGCGCGCCGTGCTCACCCACCCGGCCTTCGCCGCCGGCCCGCTCGACACCGGCTTCCTCGACCACCATCTCGACGAGCTCCTGGCCGCGATCCCGGAGGCCGAGCCGGCCACTCCCCGCCGCAGCGCCGGTGCCAAGGTCGACAGCACCGACCCCCTTGCCGTGCTGGCCCACGGCCAGACCCGGGCGCCGACGGGCGGGCCCACCGCCGCTGCGTGGACGACCGACAACGGCACCGTCGTCGCCCCCATGCAGGGCACCATCGTCAGCCTCCCGGTGCGCGTCGGCGACCCTGTGCGGGCCGGCGACACCGTGGTGGTGATGGAGGCCATGAAGATGGAGCACCTGGTGGCCGCCACCGTCGACGGCCACGTACGCCGCGTCGCCGTCGCCGTCGGCGACACCGTGTTTGAGGGTCACCCTCTCGTACAGGTTGAGCCCGGATCGGTGGAGGGCGAGACCATCGGCGCCGACCAGGCCGTCGACCTCGACGCCATTCGCCCCGACCTGGCCGAGGTGCTCCACCGCCAGGGGCTCACCCAGGACGCCGCCCGTCCCGATGCCGTCGCCCGCCGGCGCGGCACGGCCCAGCGCACCGCCCGCGAGAACATCGACGACCTGGTCGACCCGGGCTCGTTCGTCGAGTGGGGTTCGCTGGCCATCGCCGCCCAGCGGGCCCGGCGCCCGGTGGCCGAGCTCATCGAGCGCACGCCGGCCGACGGGCTGGTGTCGGGCACCGCGCGGGTCAACGGCCACCTGTTCGACGACGAGCGGGCCCGCGTCGTCGTTCTGAGCTACGACTACACGGTCCTGGCCGGCACCCAGGGCCAGCAGAACCACCGCAAGAAGGACCGGTTGTTCGAGCTGGCCGAGCGCCTCCGCCTGCCCGTGGTCGTGTTCACCGAGGGCGGCGGCGGCCGCCCCGGCGACACCGACGCCATCGGGGTCGCCGGACTCGACTGCCTCGCCTTCATGCTGTTCGGTCAGCTGAGCGGGCTGGTGCCGCTCGTCGGCATCAACTCAGGCCGGTGCTTCGCCGGCAACGCCGCCCTGCTCGGGTGCTGCGACGTCGTGATCGCCACTGCCAACTCCAGCATCGGGATGGGCGGCCCGGCCATGATCGAAGGCGGCGGGCTGGGCGTGTTCCACCCCGACGAGGTCGGCCCCATGGCCGTGCAGGTGCCCAACGGCGTGGTCGACATCGCGGTGACCGACGAGGCCGAGGCGGTGGCGGCGGCCCGGCGCTACCTGTCGTACTTCCAGGGACCGGTGGCCGAGTGGACGTGCGCCGACCAACGGCGGCTCCGCCACCTCATCCCCGAGAACCGCCTGCGGGTGTACGACGTGCGCCAGGTCATCGACACGCTGGCCGACACGGCGTCGGTGCTCGAGCTGCGGCGCGGTTTCGGGGCCGGGATGGTGACCGCTCTCGTTCGCGTCGAGGGCCGGCCCCTGGGACTGATCGCCAACGACCCGGTGCACCTGGCCGGCGCCATCACCAGCGACGGCGCCGACAAGGCGGCCCGCTTCATGCAGCTGTGCGACGCCTTCGACCTGCCGCTGCTGTTCCTGTGCGACACGCCCGGGATGATGGTGGGGCCCGAGGTGGAGAAGACGGCCCTGGTGCGCCACTGCAGCCGCATGATCGTCACCGGCGCCAGCCTCACCGTCCCGTTCTTCACCGTCGTGCTGCGCAAGGGCTACGGGCTGGGCGCCCAGGCCATGGCAGGGGGAAGCTTCCGGGCGCCGATCTTCACGGTGGCCTGGCCCACGGGTGAGTTCGGGGGCATGGGCCTGGAGGGGGCCGTGAAGCTGGGCTACCGCAACGAATTGGCCGCCATCGACGACCCGGCCGAGCGCATGGCGGCCTTCGAGGAGCGGGTCACCCGCATGTACGAGCACGGCAAGGCGGTCAACACCGCCAGCCACCTGGAGATCGACGACGTGATCGACCCCCTCGACACGCGCCGGCGCATCGTGGAGGCGCTACGGGCGTCTCCACCACCTCCGCCGCGGGCGGCGCGGCCGCGCAAGCGCCCCTGCATCGACACCTGGTGACTCCGCCCTGCCCCGTTCACGATTCGGCCAACAGCCGGTAGAGCTGCTTGCGGGCCTCGGCCACGATCTCCGTGGCCGGCGCCAGGCTCGCAAGCGTCGGCCCTTACCGCCGTTTCGTCGCGGGCCGTTCACCTCTGATCCCGAAGGTGTGGTGAGCCGCCCCGGCGTCCGGCGCCCGAAGCCCGGGCCGTCCAGGGCGAATGGCGTTCCGGACGTGGCGCTACCGTGGCGTCGTGACGGAGCAACGGCGTCGCCAGGGCTATCCCTTGAGCTTGGAGGCCGGGACGGAGCGATGAACCTGGCCGTGTGGGTGGAGCGCCACGGCCGTCGGCGGCCCGACGAACCCGCGCTCGCCGACGGCGAGCGGGTCCACGCCAGTTGGGGCACGTACGCCGCCCGGACGGCCGGCGCGGCCGCGGCTCTGCGGGACGACTTCGGCCTGTCGCCCGGGAACCGGGTCGCCATCGTGATGCGCAACCGGCCCGAGTACCTCGAGGCGCTGTTCGCCATCTGGCACGCCGGCCTCGTGGCCGTGCCGGTCAACGCCCGCCTCCATCGCGACGAGATCGCCTACATCCTCGACGACAGCGAGTCGGCCGTCGTCGTCAGCGGGGAGGACCATGCCGGCGACGTCGAGTCACTGGTGGGCACCGTCGCTTCGCTGCAGGCGGCGGTGCTGGCGCCGGGTGAGCGCTGGGACCGGCTCACGGCGTCGGCGGCGGCGCCGCTCGTCGGCCGGCAGCCGGAGGACCCGGCCTGGCTGTTCTACACGAGCGGCACCACCGGACGGCCCAAGGGAGCCACGCTCACGCACCGCAACCTGCTCATGATGGCGCTCAGCTACTTCGCCGACATCGACCCGGTGCTGCCCCAGGACTGCATCCTCCACGCCGCGCCGCTGTCGCACGGTTCCGGGCTCTACGGGCTACCGCACGTGGCCCGGGGGGCGGTGAGCGTCGTGCCTGAGTCCGGCGGCGTCGACGGCGACGAGATCGCGGCCCTGCTGGGGCGCTGGCCGGGAATGTCGTTCTTCGCCGCGCCCACCATGGTGAAGCGGCTGGCCGGCGACCGGACTGTCGCCGCCGCCGACCTTTCCCACCTGAAAACCATCGTCTATGGCGGCGCACCGATGTACCTGGCCGACCTGGAGCACGCCCTCACCGTCTTCGGCCCCCGCTTGACCCAGATCTACGGGCAGGGCGAAGCGCCGATGACGATCACCGCCCTCTCCAAGGCCGACCACGCCGAGCGGCACCATCCCCGGTGGCGCGACCGCATGCAGAGCGTCGGCGTCCCCCGCACTGACGTCGAGGTCCGCGTGGTCGACGACGACGACCGTGCCCTCCCCGCCGACGAGGCCGGCGAGGTGGTGATCCGCGGCGACGTGGTCATGGCCGGCTACTGGAAGCATCCCGAGGCCACCGCCGAGGCGTTGCGGGGAGGCTGGCTGCACACCGGCGACGTCGGGAGCTTCGACGCCGAGGGGTACCTCACGCTGCGGGACCGGTCCAAGGACCTGATCATCAGCGGGGGGATGAACATCTACCCCCGGGAGGTCGAAGAAGCGCTGCTCCGCCACCCCCATGTCCGCGCCGCGGCCGTCGTCGGCCGCCCGGACGGGGAGTGGGGCGAGGCGGTGGTGGCCTTTGTGGTGGCCGCCGACGGTGTCGCCCCGCCGCCGGTCGAGGAGCTCGACCGGACCTGCCTCGACCACGTCGCCCGGTTCAAGCGACCCAAGGACTACCGGTTCGTCGATGCGCTGCCCACCAACAACTACGGCAAGGTCGTCAAGCGGGAGTTGCGCGACCGGCTGCGGGCCGAAGTGCAACCGGAGGAGTCGCGCTGAAGCGGGACCCAGTACAGTTCGATTCGCGCAGGCCGGTCGAGGGGCTCGGGGGGTGGGCCGCTCGCCACAACTCTGGCCGGCGTGTGCCGGTGACGAACGGTGAGGAGGCTGTTGCTCATGGAGCTCGCGCTGTACCTGCCGAACTTCCGAGACGAGGTGACCGTCAAGGAGCTCGAAGACCTCGCCAGCCTCGCCGAGGAGCTCGACTTCGACTCGGTCTGGACGCTCGACCGGATCGTCGTACCCGAATCCTCCGATCGCCAGGAGCTCCAGTACTCGTTCGGGATGATGGCGGAGTTCCCGAAGGCCTTGCCGGTGTCGTCCCGTGGCGAGTGGCTCCAGGGCATGCCGCTGATCCCCTGGCTCGCCGCCAAGACGACGAAGGTGCGGATCGGCATGAGCATCACCGACACGCCATACCGGGCGCCCGGCGTCCTCGCGGCGGAGATCGCCACGGTGGACCGCCTCTCGAACGGCAGGGTCAATGTGGGGGTCGGGGCGGGCTGGATGCCCGAGGAGTTCGCGGCGGCCAGCGCCTCGCACATCTTCCCTAAGCGGCACAAGCACGTGCGCGAGACGATCGAGATCATGCAGGGCATCTGGACGAACGACCTCTTCGAGTACCACGGCGAGTTCGCTGACTTCGAGCGCTGCGGGTTCGGAGCCAAGCCGGTGCAGAAGCCGCACCCGCCGATCTTCTTCAGCGGGCTCAAGGACCCGAAGCGCTCGGCCAACCGCATCGCGAAATACGGCCTGTCGGGCTGGATAGGGATCCAGGACACGCCGAACGAGCTCACCGAATGGCGCCGCGCCATCCAGCGTGAGCTCGACGACCTCGGGAGCTCCCGCTCGGTCGACGATCTCGAGATCTGCAGCATGGTCTGGTTCGTCATCACCGACGAGGAGACCGACCAGACGCCGCAGGGCAAGGCCACCAATCTGCTGGCGGGAACCGCCGCCCAGATCACCGACAACCTGAAGCGCTACAAGGAGGCGGGGCTCACGATGCCGCTCCTCTGGCCGCCGTTCCAGGGCGTTCCGGTGGCCAAGACGCTGGACGACCTCAAGCGGCTGAAGGAAGAAATCATGCCCAAGGTCGACGCCGACTGACGCCTGGGTCACCGTTGCGTTGACCCCTCCAACGGAACGGTTGCGCAGGCGGGCAGAAGTGACGATCGGCGGCGCGCGAAGATCGGCTGGTGAGGCGCCGATGATCTTCTCGTTCGACGACCGCGAGCTCGACACTGACCGGTACGAGCTCCGGTGCGACGGCATGGTCGTCGACGTCGAGCCGCAGGTCTTCGACGTCCTGGCCTACCTCGTCGCGCACCACGACCGCGTCGTCACCAAAGAGGAGTTGCTCGACGAGATATGGGGCGACCGGTTCGTGAGCGAGTCGACCCTGACCAGCCGTATCAAGCACGCTCGGCGTGCCGTCGGCGACGACGGCCACCGCCAAGCGGTCATTCGCACGGTCCACGGCCGGGGCTACCGATTCGTCGCCGCGGTTGCCCGCCATGAGCCGGCGCGGCCCGAGGCCATGGTCGGCGGCCGCCCAGAGACGCCCGGGCCACCCCGCACCCACTACGCCCGCAGCGGCGGCTACTCGATCGCTTACCAGGTGATCGGGGATGGTCCCCACGACCTCGTGTTCATCCCGGGTTTCGTCTCCAACGTCGAGTTGCAGTGGGAGTTCGAACCGATGGCGTGCTTCTTCGGGCGGCTGGCCCGAGGCTGTCGGCTCATCGTGTTCGACAAGCGCGGCACCGGCCTGTCGGACCGTGTACCGGTGACCGAAATACCGCCGCTCGAGGAGCGGATGGACGACGTTCGCGCCGTCATGGATGCCGTTGGAAGCGTACGCGCCACGCTGTTCGGGATCTCCGAAGGGGGGCCGCTCGCGCTCCTGTTCGCGGCCACCTACCCCGAACGAGTCGACCGGCTCGTGCTCTACAACTCGTACGCGGCCCGCTTCCGCGACGACATCCCGGCCTTGGCGTCGATCGCGCGGCGGCGCTGGGGGTCAGGAGACGTCTTCGGGGCGCTGGCGCCGAGCTGGACCGATCCAAGCGCGCGACGGTTCGTTGCGCGCTATGAGAGGCACAGTGCGACTCCGGACGCGGCCGCTCATCTGATCGAATTGTGCGATCTCATCGATGTCCGTCCGATCCTCGGCTCGGTCAGCGCCCCGACGTTGGTGATTCACCGACGCGATGACCCGACGTTCCCGCTGGCCAAGGGGCAGGCGCTGGCCGGCGGGATCCCCGGCGCGCAGCTGCTGGTCCTGCCCGGCCGCGACCACCTCGTCTACGTCGACCAGGAGCCGTTGCTCGATGCCGTGCAGGAGTTCATCACCGGCACGATCCCCCGGCCCGAGCCCGACCGGGTACTCACCACCGTGCTCTTCGCCGATGTCGTTGGATCCATCGAACTGGCGGCCCGGTTCGGGGACGCGGCCTGGCGGAGCGTCCTGAGCCGCTTCTACTCGCTGGCGCGAGACGAGCTCCGTCGCTTCCGTGGCAAGGAGGTCGCAACCATCGGCGACGGCCTGCTCGCCACCTTCGACGGGCCCGCACGCGCCGTGCGGTGCGGGCAGTCGCTGCACGCGACCGTGAGTTCCCTCGGCCTGCAGCTCCGCGTGGGCGTGCACACCGCCGAGGTGGAGCGGCTCGGCGACGACATTGCCGGTGTCGGCGTGCACGTTGGTGCCCGAGTCGCCTCGGCGACCACGCCCACTGAGGTGTGGGTGACCCGCACCGTCCGGGATCTCGTGGCGGGGTCGGGACTGAAGTTCGAGAGCCGAGGAACCCACGCCTTCAAGGGCCTCGACGACCCCTGGGAGCTCTACGTGGCCGTCGCGTGAGCACGGGATGGCGAGCAACGGGGCACGGCGTCCAAGCAGCCACCTAGGAGACGTCGAACTCGTTGCCCTCCGGGTCTGTCATCAGGACCCAGCGGCCGTCGGGGCCGTCGTGCTCGTCCCGCATGGTGGCGCCGAGGCCCTCGAGCCGCGCCACCTCGGCGTCGACCGCTTCGGGGCCGACGATGAGGTCGAGGTGGACCCGGTTCTTGACCGTCTTGGCCTGGGGCACGGTCTGGAACAGGATCCGGCGGCCGGTGCCGGCGCCTCGCGCGTCGACCCCGTCGTCGGGATGGCGGAGCGACGCGAGATCTTTCCAGCGTCGCTTCCCGCCGACCTCGGTGGTGAGCTCGGACGGCACCACCCCGCCGTCGAGGAGGCCTTGCACGAAGGCGCCGATCTCCTCGTCCTCGTAATGGAGGGCCGCGGCCCAGAAGGCGGCCTGGGCGTGAGGGTCGGCGGCGTCGAACACGACCTGGGTGCGCAGGGGGAAGGGCATGCCGGCCATCTTCCCCCTGGAACCGTGACGCGAGCCGTAGTGTCGGGCCCCCGCACCCCAGCCTGATCGGCCGTCCGGCGCGGCTGGGCTCGGCTCAGTGGCCCATCGCGCCGGTGGCCTCGCCGGTGTACTCCTCGCACGAGACCGCGGGGTTGAAGTCGGCGAACCGGCCGTTGGGGTTGTCCTTCCAGTCCCAGACGTGCCACGGTTGAGGAGCTGAAAGGCGCGGCCCCGCGGCCAGGAGAGGTGAGCCGCCGTCATTGCCCGATACTGGGCACCTGTGGCGCCGCCCTCCCCTGCTCGCGTCTTCGTCGGCCGCCGCGGCGAGCTCGCCACCCTCGAGGGCACCGTGGCCGGTGCGCGCGCCGGCGTCCCCGCGGTCGTGCTCATCGGGGGCGAGGCCGGGGTCGGCAAGTCGACACTGGTCCAGGAAGCGGCCCACCGGGCGGGTGTCTCGCTGCTCGTCGGGCGCTGCATTCCGATGGCCGGGGAAGCCATCCCCCTGGCGCCCGTGGCCGAGCTGGTGCGCACCGTCCGGCGCACGTCGGCCGGGGTGCTGGCCGACCTCCCCGCCCTCGAACCGGTGGGAGCCGGGATGGCACTCGGCGCCGGCACGTCCGAGCGCGCCGCCCCCGCCGGCGCCGTGTTGGCCGCCGTGCTCCAGTTGCTCGGGCGGCTCTCGGCCGGCCAACCGCTGCTGGTGGCAATCGAGGACCTGCACTGGGCCGACGCCCTCACCTGGGACCTGACCGACTTCCTCGCCCGGAACCTGACCGACGAGCACGTCGTCGTCGCCGGGACGTACCGGGACGACCAGGTGGCGGTGAGCCGCCCCCACCGCCGCCGCCTGGCCGAGCTGACACGCCTCCCGGCGGTTGCGCGCATCTCGCTCGCAGGGCTGGCTCGCGACGAGGTCGCGGCCACGGTTGCCCAAGCCCTCGGCCGCCCGGCGCCGCCCGGCCTGGTGGACGACGTCATGCGCCGGGGCGAGGGCAACCCCTTCTTCACCGAACAGCTCGTGGCCGCCCACGTGGCGGGCGAAACGATCCCCGCCGTCCTTTCGGACCTCATCGTCACCGATCTGGGCGAGCTCGACGAGGACGCACGCCGCGTAGTCGACGTCCTGGCCGTCGCCGGCCGCGACCTCGGCCACGACCTGCTCACCCGTCTGGTCGACCTCGACGAGGACCGGCTGGACGCCGCCCTGCGAGCCGCGCTCGAGGCCCGGTTGATCGTGGTCAGCGACGCCGAGCGCTACCGGTTGCGCCACCACCTCATCGGCGAGGTGGCCTACGACGAGCTGCTGCCCTCCCGGCGCCGCCAGCTGCACGGCCGCATCGCCGAGGCGCTGGTGGCGCTGCCCCCACCGGTGCTGGCCCGTCCCGATCGCGCCGGTGAGCTCGCCATCCACCTCGATCGCGCCGGCGACCGGGCGGCCGCCTTCGTGGCGCGGCTCAACGCCGCCGACGCGGCCGAGACGATGGCGCCCGGCGCGGCCTCGCGCCACCTCGAACGCGCCCTGGACCTCTGGACGGACGTCGGCGAGGAAGCCGCCGGTCACGATCGCGGCCAACGGCTGTGGCAGGCCGCCGAGCTGGCCAGCGGCACCGGCAGCAACGAACGGGCCATCGAGCTCGCACGGGAGGCCTTCGACCATCACGGACCGCCGCCGGGCGGAGAGGCGTGGGGGCACGAGCGCCTGGGCCGCTACCTCTGGGTCGCCGGGCGGCTGGGCGAGAGCCAGGTCGAGTTCGACAAGGCGGCCGTGCTGCTGGGTGACGACCCCGGACGAGAGGAGGTGCGGCCCCTCGCCGGTCTGGCCCAGGCCGACCTCATGTTCGGTCACTACGGGTCGGCCGAGGCCCGGGCCCGCCGGGTGCTCACGCAGCTGGCCGAGGCCACGACCGATCCGTCGGCGTGGGCGATGGCCCAGCGGGTGCTGGGGGTCGTCGTGGCCCAACGGGGCGACCCGGCCGAGGGGATCAACCGGTGTCGGGCGGCGCTGGGCGCCGCGCCCAACGCCCAGACGCGCGCCCTCGCGGCCGCCTACCTGGGCATCGTGCTCCTCGATGCCGGCCGCTACGACGACGCGGTGAGCGAGATGCTCGCGGCCGTCGACGAGGCCCATCGCACCGGGGTGGCCGCCAGCTTCGCCGGGTTCCTCGACGCCCTCGCCGCCGAGGGCCTGCTCCGACTCGGCCGCTACGGGGAGGCCGAAGCCCTGCTCGCCCAGTACCGCCTGGCCGAGACGTTCCCGATCGGCGCGGCGCGCCTCGCCGGTGCCGGTGCCCTGGTGGCCGCTCGCCGCGGCGAGCACGCCCGCGCCCATGCCCTGCTCACGGAGGCCGAATCACAGCCGGGCGACACGTGGTCGCGCACCTCGGTCGATCGTTGCCACGTCGAGACGTGCCTCGCCCTGGGTGAGTGGAAGGAGGCGGCCGACGTGGCCGATCGTGCCCTGGCAAGCGGTCTCGACGCGCTCCCCTCGGCGCGGGCCGGCTTCGCCCTGGCCAGCGTCGTCGCCGGGGTCGAGCTCGCCCTCGACGCCCGGGCGCGGCGCGAGCCGGTGGACATCGACGCCACCGCCGCCAGGCTCACCGCACGCATCGAACGTGCCCGTGCCGCCTTCGCCGCCGGCGACGCCCACATCCCGGCAGTGGCCGCCGCCCACCTGGCGCACGCTCACGCCGCCATCACTGCTCTCGGGGACGCTGATCCCGACGCGTGGGCGGCGGCCGCCGCTCGCTGGGAGCAGGTGGGCGACGGGTGGTGGGTGGCGGTCGCCCGCCTGGGGGAGGCCGGGGCCGCCGCTACGACCGGTGACCTTGCTCAAGCCGCCGTCGCCTTGCGTACCGCCCACCAGCTCGCCGTCGCCGCCGGCGCCGCGCCCCTGCTGGGTCGGGTCGAGGCGCTCGCCCGGCGCACCCGGCTGAGCGTCGACACCCCGGTGCCGGCGGTACTGGGCGACGCCGCCATCGACCGCCTCGGGCTGACGCCCCGAGAGGCCGAGGTGCTCGCCCTCGTGGCCACCGGGCAGACGAACCGCGAGATCGGTGAAGCCTTGTACGTGTCCGACAAGACGGTCAGCGTCCACGTCTCCAGCATCCTGCGCAAGCTGGGGGTGACCACCCGGGTCGAGGCCGCCGCCGTCGCGCAGCGGCTGGGCGTCGGCTGACCGAACGACGATCTGAGGGGTCGCGCCGGATGCGGGGGCAGGCGCCTCAGGTCCACCCTCGGCGCATGGCCACGATCGCCGAACCGGCCGTCCACGGGGCGCTCCCGGCGTCGCTCTCGGCCCGCTGGGTGGGCCTCGAGCTCGGCTCGGTGCCCGCCGGCGAGCGTTCGTGCCCCTCCCGGGCTGCGGTGCACGTCCTCACCGTTCACGGCGGGCGGGCCACGTACCAGCACCGCATCGTCGCCTTCGATGCCGCCGCTCACCTCCCCCGCGCCGATGCCGGCCGAGCGGCGACCGGCGTGGTCGCATTCGCCGGGTCGGCCACCACCAGCGCGTGGACCTCGGCGCGCCGAACCGCGTGGGCGATCTCGCCTTCGTGGCCGACCCTGCGCGTGCCCGCCTG
>JBIOZN010000204.1:0-3398 GCA_044871175.1 Acidimicrobiales bacterium
GCCGGGAAGTCCGGCAGGGTCGACAGGTCGTTGCCGAGCAGCGCGCTCGACGTGGTGAAGCGGTCGCCGGTGAGCTGCATGCCGTCACCGGAATCCCCCGCAAAGCGCACTACCACCCGTTCGAGGGACTCCGGCGGGGATTCCTCGGCCCTGGTCTCGGTCATCGTCGACCTCCCATCTGCCGTCGTGGCCAACGGCGCGAAAGCTCAGCGTGGGGAACCTACATCTACCTCCACGTTCGCTTGAAGTTACGGCCGGGCGCCAGCACCCGGACTCGTCGGCCACCATGGTGGCGGCGACCGGCGTCCTGGTCCACCAGTCGAAGTCCAGCCGGCCCGGACCCTGCAGAGGGTTGGTGGTAGAACGGCGGTACATCGTCCAAAAGGGGGGCGTGATGACCGACCGGTTTCGCTTCGGCATCTTCCTCGCTCCGTTCCACGCCATCGACGGGAACCCCACCGCCGCGCTGGAGCGGGACCTAGAGCTCATCCAGCGGCTCGATGCCCTCGGGTACGACGAGGCGTGGATCGGCGAGCACCACTCCGCCGGGCACGAGATCATCGCCGACCCGGTCGTGTTCTGCGCCACCGCGCTCGAGCGGACACGGAACATCAAACTCGGCACGGGCGTGCTCTCGCTGCCGTACCACAACCCGCTCTGGGTGGCCGACCGGGCCATCCTGCTCGACCACCTCAGCCGGGGCCGGTTCATGCTCGGGCTCGGGCCCGGCGCCCTGCCCACCGACGCCGACATGATCGGCATCGACCCGCGGGACCAGCGGGCCATGCTCGAGCAGGGCACCGACGTGCTCGTGCACCTGCTGCGCAGCGACGAGCCCATCTCCATCGAGACGCCGATGTACACGCTGCGCAACGCCAAGACCCAGTTGCTCCCGTACAGCAACTTCGACATCGCCGTGGCGGCCATCGCCTCGCCGTCGGGTCCCCGCATCGCCGGCAAGCACGGCCTCGGCCTGCTGTCAGTGGGCGCCACCCTGGTGCAGGACGTCGATGTGCTCGCCATGCACTGGGACGTGCTCGAGCAGCGGGCCAAGGAGTTCGGCCAGCCCGCCGACCGGAGCACGTGGCGGCTCGTCGGCATCATGCACATCGCCGACACGCGCGAGCAGGCCATGCGCGACGTGGAGCACGGCATCGAGGACTGGTTCGACTACCTCCAGAAGACGGCCGCCGTCCCCCAGTTCACGCCGCAGGGCGACACGCTGCGGGAGCGCATCGAGTGGGTGCACGACAGCGGCATCGGCGCCATCGGCACCGCCCAGGACGCCATCGACCAGATCGACCGGCTCTCCAAGCAGTCCAACGGCGGGTTCGGCGCCTACCTGTGCATGGCCCACGAGTGGGCCGACTCGGCCGCCACCCTCCACTCGTATGAGTTGCTGTCCCGGTACGTGTTCCCGCAGTTCTCGGGGCAGTGGGGCCGGCTCCAGGACGCCGAGCGCCGGGCCCGCTCGCGCCAGAGCGAGCTGTTCGGCCAGCAGGCCGAGGCTTTGGCGGCGTGGACGGCCAAGCACCAGGAAGAGACCCGAGCGGCCATGAAGAAGTGACGGCGCGCGCGACGCCCGGGTAGGTCCCCGCCGACCGCGCCCGCGCCGCCCCCGCTGATGCCGCTTCTACCGCAGCCCCACCGCCGACCGCGCCCGCGCCGCCCCCGATGATGCCGCTTCGACCGCAGCCCCACCGCCGACCGGGCCCGCGCCGCCCCCGCTGGTACCGCTTCGACCGTGCCGCCGCCAGCCTCGCCGGCCGGGCCGACCGCGCCCGGCCTGGCCACGTTCCGGCGGGGTCAGCCCGGCCGCCACCCGCCGACGGGCGCCACCGCGTCGAGGACCAGCCGCTCGGCTCGTCGCCGCTGGGCCGCCGGCACCACCTGGTCGGCCACGACCTCGGTGCGACTCTGCGTCGCACCGGACGCCCGGTAGTAACGGCGGCGAATGCGGCCGGACACCACCACCGCCTCGCCGGCCTCCCATTCGGCCGTGGACGGGGCGCCGGGCCACACCACCGGCACGGTGTCGGCCTGGCCGTCGGACTGGCGGGTGGTGACCTCGTAGGCCACGAGCTCATCCCCCGAGGGCAGCACCCGCCGCTGGGCGGGGCGCGACAGCACGCCATGCAACACGACCACGTTCATCGTCATGGTCCTTCCTTGGTGCGCTTCTTGCGGTCGGGGGAAGCAGCCCGCACCCTACGCCGGGGGTGTCACATTTTTTCGGGGCGCCCCAGCGCAGCAAGGCGCGGCCCGACGTCGGCGAAGTCAGCGTCCTGCGCCGCGACCCGACCGAACAGCGAGCGGGCACGGGGGACGTCACCGGCGCGGTCGTACAGGTCACCGAGCGCGTACCAGAGCCGGAGGTGGTGGGGACGCACCCGCTTCACCCGCCGGTCGCCCGCTTCGAGCAGAGCGATCGCCGCCGGCAGCTCTCCCCGGTCGGCTTGCGCTCCGGCAGCGACGATGCGTCCCTCGGCGACCAGTTCGGCCGAGGGCGACGCCGCGCGCAGTTCCTGCCAGAGGGCCTCGACTTCGGTGTAGCGGCGCAGAGCCCGATAAGCGTCGGCCAGCACGGGGTTCTGGTCGACCGAACCGGTCAGGGCCCGGTACGCCTCGAGCTCGGCGGCCGCCTGCCGCCACCGCTCGAGCCGATAGAGGGTCAGCCCGAGCAGTTCCCGCACGGCGCCAGCGCCGGGCGCCTCTCGCGCGAGCGGAGCGAGGATGGCTCTGGCGTCGAGGTAGCGCTCCCGCTCGAAGGCCCGCCGGGCGGCGTCGAGCCGCTCGGCCAGACGAGGCGCCCGACGCGCACCCGCAGCCGCCACCAGCTCGCCCACCACGTGCTCGGGCAGGCGGGGGGCGGAACGGGCGCGCGGACCCGCTGTGGCCCCCCGGGCAACCGCCGCTGTGGCCGCGCCGCGCACCGGGCCCTCGTCGATCCAGACGTCGGGCGCGGGGGTCGCAGGGGCCACCGGTGCAAGGGCCGGACCCTCGCCACCACGCGCCGCCGCCCGGCGAGCCGCCGCCGCCCGGGCCCGTGCTCCAGCAGTGGGCGGCGCCGTCGCCCGCCTCTCGTGGGGTCGGCCACGTGCGGCCGGGCGACCGCGGTCGACACCTCCCGGCTCCCGCTGGCGAGCAGGGCGTTCACCGCCGCCGCGCCCCGAACGTCGGGCGTCGCCGGCGGTGCCGCCGCGTGCCGCCGGCCGGTCCTCGCCTCGCGGTACCCGAGTTCGGTCGCGGCCCTCTCCGTCGGCCCGCGGAGCACCGTTCAGCCGGGCCCGTCCACCCGACCGCGGCCCTGCTGCGGCCGGGCGACCACCGCCACCCGACCTCGGCCGTCGCTCGGAGCCCGGGCCACCGCCACCCGACGTCGGTCGTCGCTCGGAGCC
>JBIOZN010000205.1:0-6685 GCA_044871175.1 Acidimicrobiales bacterium
CTCCAAGGCGGTCATCACCGGCGACATGACGCAGATCGACGTGCCCGGCGGCCGCAGCGGGCTGGTCGGCCTCGAGCAGATCCTCATGGGGATCGACGGCCTCGCCTGGGTCCACCTCACTGGCGCCGATGTCGTCCGCCATCGCATCGTGGCCGACATCGTCGCCGCCTACGAGCGCGCCGACGAACGGGCCGACGGCGAGCGCGCCGACGCTCGGGCCGACGGCGGGGCCACGGGTGGCGGGGTCCGGCGTGGCTGACCCCTCGTCTCCGTCGCCCCCATCCCGGCGCGGCGGCCGCCGGCGGGTGGGCGGCGAAGGCGAACCCGAGGTGTTCGTGGCCGACGAGCAGACCGACGTGCCCGTCGACGTGCCCCGGTGGGCCGCCCTGGCCGAGGCGGTCCTCGGGGCCGAGGGGGTGCGGGGCGGCGCCGAGCTGTCGGTGCTGTTCGTGGCGTCCGACGAGATCGCCGCCCTCAACGCCCAGTTCCTCGGCGCCGAGGGCCCCACCGACGTACTCGCCTTCCCGATCGACGCCGGCGAGGTCGAGGTCGTCAACGCGTGGGCGCCGCCGCCCGAGCACCGCGGCCCCGATCGGCCCGCGCCCGACCCCGGCGAGCAGCCGCTGCTGCTCGGCGACGTCGTCATCTGTCCGGCCGTGGCCGCCGCCAACGCGCCCGCCCACGCCGGGTCGTTGGAGGACGAGCTCGCCCTCCTCGTCGTGCACGGCATCCTGCACGTGCTGGGGCACGACCACGCCGATCCCGCCGACTCCGAGCGGATGCGCCACCGCGAGGTCGAGTTGCTCGAGGCCCATCACTGGCACGGCCCGGCCCCGGCCGGCTTCGGCCACGAGCACGACGAGGGCGAGCACGACCAGGGCGAGCACGCCGAGCGCGAGCACGAGGAAGAGGCGCGCCCGTGAACGGCAACGACGTCCTCCTGATCGTCACCATCATCGTCCTGCTGATCCTGCTGGCGTTCCTGGCCGCCGCCGAGACCGCCATCAGCCGCACCAGCAAGGTCAAGGCCCAAGCGCTGATCGAGGAACGCCCCGGCAAGTCGTCGCGGGCGTTGGCCCGGCTGGTCGAGCACCCCGAACGTTTCATCAATCCGTTGCTGGTGACGGTGTCGGCGCTGCAGATCGCCCAGTCGGCGCTCACCACCCTGCTGGCCGACTCGCTGTTCGGCACGCTGGGCGTCGTGATCGGCCTGGTGCTCAACCTGGTCGTGTTCTTCGTCGTGTCCGAATCGCTGCCCAAGACCTACGCCCTGCTGGCCACGGATCGAGCGGCGCTGCTCACGGCCCGGCCCACCTACTGGCTCAGCCGCTTCCCGCCGCTGCGGTGGGTGTCGCGCGCCCTCATCGGCATCACCAACGTCATCATCCCGGGCCGTGGGCTGCGCCAGGGCCCGTTCGTGTCGGAGTCCGAGCTACTGGGCATCGTCAGCGCCGCCGCCGAGGACGAGGTGATCGAGCACGAGGAGCGCGAGCTCATCCAGTCGATCATCGAGTTCGGCGACACCGTCGTGCGCGAGGTCATGGTCCCCCGGCCGGACATGAAGGTCGTGCCGTCCACCGAGACCGTCAGCGGCACCCTCGACAAGGCGATCCAGGCGGGCGTCTCCCGCCTGCCGGTGATCGGCGACAGCATCGACGACATCGTGGGCATCGCCTACATCAAGGACCTCATGCGGGCCGAGCGCACCGGGCACGGTGCCGAGCCGGCCGGCCTGCACGCCCGGCCCGGCAAGTTCATGCCCGAATCGAAGCCCGTCGCCCACGCCATGCGGGAGATGCAGGCAGACAAGTTCCACATGGCGCTCGTCGTGGACGAGTACGGCGGCATCGCCGGGCTGGTCACCCTGGAGGACTGCATCGAGGAGCTCGTCGGCGAGATCGTCGACGAGTACGACGTGGAGCAGTCCCACGTGGAGGAGCTGGCCGACGGCGACCTGCGCGTCGACGGCGGCCTCGACATCGACGACCTCAACGAACGGCTGGGCACCCACGTCCCCAGCAACGACTGGGACACCGTCGCCGGCTTCGTGCTGGGCATCCTGGGCCATGTCCCCGACGAGGGCGAGCAGGTCGAGTTCGAGGGCCACACCTTCACCGCCGACAAGGTCGAGGGCCGCCGCATCGCCACCGTGCGCATCTCGACCCTGGAGGGATGGCAGCCCGATGGTTGGGGGGATGACGGCGACGAGCAGTAGCGAGCCGGCAACGCCGCCGCCCTTCCGCTCCGGGTTCGTGACCCTGGCCGGCCGGCCCAACGTGGGCAAGTCGACCCTGGTGAACGCCATCTGCGGCCAGAAGGTGTCGATCGTGTCCGACAAGGCCCAGACCACGCGCCGAGCGGTGCGGGGCCTGCTCCACCGGCCCGACGCCCAGGTGGTGTTCGTCGACACGCCCGGGCTGCACAAGCCGGTCACGGCTCTCGGCCACCATCTCAACACCACCGCCGTCGACGCCCTCGCCGGCGTCGACGTGGTGTGCCTGGTGCTCGACGCCACCGCGCCGGTCGGGGCCGGCGACCGCTTCGTGGCCGCTCGGGTGCCGCCCGGCGCAGTGTGCGTGGTCAACAAGATCGACCGGGCGTCAAAGGCGCAGGTGCTGGCCCAGCTGGCGGCGGCCGGCGAGCTCGGGCTCGAGGCCTACTTCCCGGTGTCCGCCCGCACCGGCGAGGGGGTGCCGGCCCTGGTGGAGCACCTCGTCGCCCGCCTTCCCGAGGGGCCCCGCTACTACCCGTCGGACACCGTGAGCGACCAGCCCGAGGCGGCCCGGGTGGCCGAGCTGGTGCGCGAGCAGCTGCTGGCCGTCACCCGTGAGGAGCTGCCGTACTCGATCGCCACCCGGGTCGCGGAGTGGGAGTGGCCCCGCATCCGGGTCGAGATCCTGGTCGAGCGCGAGAGCCAGAAGCCGATGGTGATCGGCCGGGGCGGGGGCGTGCTCAAAGAGACCGGCACCCGGGTACGCGAGCAGCTGCCCCCGGGCGCCTACCTCGAGCTCGTCGTCAAGGTCGACAAGGACTGGCAGCGCCGCCCCGACCGGGTCACTCGCCTCCTCACCGACCCCTGACCCGCCCTGGGTTTGCACCCTGGCGGCCCATAGTGGGCGCTCAGGGTGCAAACCCAGATGGCGGCGGGGTCAGACGAGGGCGGGGAGGCGGTCCCAGTGGCGGTGCCAGCCCATGGCCTCCACCACCTGGTCGGCGAAGTCGGCGCCCGCTCGGTCGGCGACGACGACGCCGGGGCCGGCGGTGGTGCCGCAGCGCTCGAGCACCAGGGCCCCCTCGCCCCAGGCGGCAATCGTCTTGTGGTGGCGGAACGCCTCGCCCAGGTTCACCGCCGTGTACGGCTCGGCACCCACCACCGCCGCCGAGGCCCCACCGGCCACCACGAGGGCGTCGTACTCCACCGACTGGGTGGTGAGCACGGTGCGGTCGACGGGCAGCGGGCCGCCGTCGCCGTCCACCGTCCCCGCCCGGGGGGCGATGACATACAGGGTCGCCCCGGCTGCGCCCAGGATGGTGCGCAGCGTCTCCACGCCGGCGGTATCCACGCCGTCGCCCGCCAGCACGCCGACGGTGCGCCCGGTGATGGGCCCCGGCGCGACGGGCAGCATCGACAGCGCGGCCGACGAGCCGGCGTCGGGCGCCGGGTCACCGGACGGCACGGGCAGCCCCAGATGGGACGCCACGCGCGCGCACAGCTCGGGGTCGACGTTGGCCAGGTTGGCCACCATGCGCTCGCGCACCTCGGGCCGCACGCACTTGCCCAGCTCGAACGAGAAGGCGCCCACGATGTGGTCGCGCTCGGGGGGCGTCATGCTGTTCCAGAACAGCGTCGCCTGGGTGAAGTGGTCGCTGAACGACAGCGGACGCTCCCGCACGATGCGCCCGGTGACGGTGCGGGGGACGTGGACGTAGCCCCGGTCGTGGTTGGGGAAGGGCGCTCCGCCGTCGAGGGAGTTCGGGTTGTAGGGCGCCACGCCCTCGTGGATGGCGTGCTGACCGAAGCCGTCCCGTTGGGTCGTGTGCACGGGCGAGCGCGGCCGGTTGATGGGCAGCTGCTGCCAGTTGGGTCCGCCGAGGCGGGTGATCTGGGTGTCGAAATAGGAGAAGTTGCGGGCTGCCAGCAGCGGGTCGTCGGTGAAGTCGATGCCGGGCACCACGTGGGCCGTGCAGAACGCCACCTGCTCGGTCTCGGCGAAGAAGTTGGTGGGGTTGCGGTCGAGCGTGAGCTTGCCCACCCGGCGCCTGGGGGCCAGCTCTTCGGGCACGATCTTGGTGGAGTCGAGCAGGTCGATCCCTTCGAACATCTGATCCTCGGTGTCGGGGAACACCTGCACGCTCAGCTCCCACTCGGGGAAACCGCCGCCCTCGATGGCGTCCCACAGGTCGCGCCGGTGGTAGTCGGGGTCGATGCCGCCCAGCATCTGCGACTCCTCCCACACCAGCGAGTGGATGCCCGCCACCGGCGTCCAGTGGAACTTCACCAGGCTGGTCTCCCCGGCGGCGTTGTACAGGCGGAACGTGTGGACGCCGAAGCCCTGCATCGTCCGGAACGAGCGCGGGATGGCCCGGTCGGACATCACCCACAAGAGCATGTGGGTCGTCTCGGGGGTGAGCGAGACGAAGTCCCAGAAGGTGTCGTGGGCGCTCTGGGCCTGCGGTATCTCCCGGTCGGGCTCGGGCTTCACCGCGTGAATGATGTCGGGGAACTTGATTCCGTCCTGGATGAAGAAGACGGGGATGTTGTTGCCCACCAGATCCCAAATACCTTCGGTCGTGTAGAACTTCACCGCGAAGCCGCGCACGTCCCGGGCGGTGTCGAACGAGCCCCGCGATCCCTGCACCGTCGAGAACCGCACGAACACCGGCGTCTCGATGGTGGTGTCGGTGAGCACCGGGGCGCAGGTGAGATCGTCGATCGGATCGGTCACCACGAAGCGCCCGTGGGCGCCGGTGCCCCGGGCGTGCACGACGCGCTCGGGGATGCGCTCGTGGTCGAAGTGCATGATCTTCTCCCGCAGGTGGAAGTCCTGCAGGAGGCCGGGGCCGCGGGGGCCGACCCGCACGGTGTTGTCGGTGTCGTCCAGGGGGACGCCAGTGGCGGTGGTGAGGAGGTCGCCGTCCTGGGCCCAGGTGGGAGCGACGGCCTGGTCACGGGCGGGCGCGCCGATCTCGCCGTCGCCCATGGGGGCCTGTGTGCGCTCCTTCTCGGGGCTCGGCTGGGCCGCCGTCACCTGCTTGGCCGCCTTCTTGGCGCTCTTGGCCACTTCGTGCTGGGCGCCCTTCACCGCCTTCTTGGCCGTCTTGACCGCCTTCTCGACCCGCTTGGCCGGGCTGGGCTTGTCGGGGCTGCTGTTCGTACGCTTCTCGGGCATCGGGATGGTGGGTACCCACCCGCCCGCCCGACAGTCACGTCCCGGCGTGCGGCGCCGCGATCTCCCGGAGGAACCGCTCTACCTCGGACCGGTGGCGCGTCCGGCGCATGGGCGGCAGGCCACGGACGATGTCCCAGCGGTAGCCGGCGGTGGCCAGGCGAGGGTCGAGCACGGCCACGACGCCGCGGTCGGTGGCCGTGCGGATGAGACGGCCGGCCGCCTGGGCCAGCAGCGTGGTGGCCCGGGGCAGGTCGATCAGCCGGAAGGCGGCCGGGCCCGCCTGCTCGCGCCGGGCCTCGAGCAGCGGGTCGTCCGGGCGGGGAAAGGGCAGGCGGTCGACGGTGACCAGGCTGAGGGTGGCGCCGGCGACGTCGATGCCCGAGAAGAAACCGGCGGTGGCGAACAGGCAGCTGGTCTCGTCGGCCGCGAACTCGGCCACCAGCTTGGGCTTGGGCAGCTCGGACTGGGTGAGGATGCGGTAGGGCACCCGGGCGGTGACGGCGTCGGCCGCCGCCTCCATGGCGCGCCAGCTGGTGAACAGCGCCAACGTGCGTCCGCCGGCGGCGGTGATGAGGGCGGCCAGCTCGTCGTGCACGCCCGCCTGGTGCTCCGGCCGGCGGGGGTCGGGGAGATGGGTGGCGCAGTAGAGCAGGGCCTGGGTGGCGTAATCGAAGGGGCTGCCCACGTCGAGCACGTCATGGCCGCCGGGCGGCAGGCCCAGCCGCTCGGGTAGGCCGATCGGGATGGTGGCGCTGGTGAGCACCGCGGTGTGGCGGTCCCACACCCCGGCCCGCAGCCGCGGTCCGACCTCGATCGGGGCGACCTGGAGCCGGGGGTCGTGCGCCGGGCCCTCCACCCAGGCGACGTGCCCCGCCGGTCGTCGCCCGGCCACGTCGAGGTCGTCGAGCAGGGCCCCGGCCAGGCGCTGGGCGCGCAGGACCCGCTGGCGGACGTCTTCGACCGGGGTGTCGATGGCCCGAAGCGCCGCCTGCAGGGCTTCGACCCGGCCGCGTGCGAGGGCGAGGGCGTCGGCCATCGCCGCCGGCACCGGCGCCGGGGGCGCGGGCAGGCGCCGGCCGAGCGACGGGCCGAAGGCGGTGGCCACCACCGTGCCGGCGCCGGCCAGATCGCCGATGAGGGCATCGTCGGCCACCACCCCCCGGGCGGCCCGGGCGAGGGCGACGAACCGGCTGGACGAGAGCGAGAGCCCGGCGGTGGCGGCGATCACGTCCTCGAGCTGGTGGGCCTCGTCGAACACGACGACGTCGTGGTCGGGCAGCACGGCGCCACCGCTG
>JBIOZN010000206.1:0-10702 GCA_044871175.1 Acidimicrobiales bacterium
CGCCCTCCTCCGCCGTCTGCGCCCGCCGACCGACCCGGTCGTGTACGCCCCCGCGTTCGACCGGGACCTGGAGGAGCCGATCGCAGGCGCCATCGCCGTGCCCGCCGAGTTGCCGCTGGTGATCACCGAGGGCAACTACCTGGGCCTCACCGACCCGCCGTGGTCGGCGGTGCGCTCGCTGCTGGACGAGCTCTGGTTCGTCAGTCTCGACGAGGCCACCCGGATCCGCCGCCTGGTGGCGCGCCACGTCGCCCACGGCAAGGCACCCGAGGCGGCCCGGGCGTGGGCGCTGGGGCCCGACCAGGCCAACGCCGAGCGGATCGCCCCCACCCGCGTACGCGCCGACCGGGTGGTGCGGCCGGGATGACGCCCGGACCGGCGAACGACCGGCGCGGCGAAGGGAGACGTGCGACCGCGATGACGCCCGCACCGGCGAACGTCCCGCGCGCCGAGCGGGTGGTGCCGCCCGCACCGGCGAACGGCGGGCGGCCCCGTGTCGTGGTCGTGGGCGGCGGCTTCGCCGGGCTGTCGGCGGTGCGCGCCCTGGCCGGCGCGCCGGTGGACGTGCTGCTGCTCGACCGCAACCCGTACTCGACCTTCCAGCCCCTGCTGTACCAGGTGGCCACCGGCGGCCTGAATCCGGGGGACGTCACCTACGCGCTGCGAGCCGCCGCCAGCCGCATCCCCAACCTCCGGTTCCGTCGGCTGGCCGTGACCGGCGTCGATTCCGCCGGCGGCCAGGTGCACACCGACGCCGGCGCCCTCGGCTACGACTACCTCGTTCTCGCCTGCGGGGTGGGGGCCAACTTCTTCGGCGTCCCGGGGGCGGCGGAGCACGCCCGCACGATCTACTCCCGCGACGCCGCCATCGGCGTGCGCGACACGCTGTTCGCCCGCGTCGAGGCCGTGTCGCAGGGCCGGCCGGGGGCGGTGGAGCCCGTCATGGTCGTCGTGGGGGCAGGGGCCACGGGCGTCGAGATGGCGGGGACGCTGGCCGAGCTGCGCAACGTGGCCATCCCCCGGCTCTACCCCGAGGTCGCACGCGAGCGGGTCCGGGTCGTCGTGGTGGAGATGGGCGACGAGGTGCTGGCCCCGTTCTCGCCCCGCCTGCGGCGCTACGCCGCCGACGAGCTCGTCCGCCGGGGCGTCGAGCTGCGCCTGGGCACCCGGGTGAGTGAGGTCCACCCGGACGCCGTGGTGCTGGGCGACGGTGAGGTCCTGCCCGCCGCCGTGACGATCTGGGCCTCCGGGGTCAAGGTGCGTGACGAGGTGGCCAGCTGGGGACTGCCCCAGGGTCGCGGCGGCCGCGTGCAGGTCGACGCCGACCTGCGCGTCGCCGGCCACCCCGAGATCTTCGTCGTCGGCGACGTCGCCGCGACCGAGCACGACCCGTTGCCCCAGCTGGCCCAGCCGGCGATGCAGGGCGGCGAGCACGCGGCCCGCCAGATCCGCCGCCTCGTCGCCGGCGAGACGACCGAGCCGATGCGCTACCGGGACAAGGGCACCATGGCCACCATCGGGCGCAGCGACGCCGTGCTGCAGCTGCCCAACGGCTTCACCCTGCGGGGGTTCCTGGCCTGGCTGGGCTGGCTCGGGCTGCACATCGTGATGCTCGAGGGCGGCCGCAACCGGCTGGCCACGCTGACCAACCTCTCGGTGCGGTACGCCTCGTGGCCCAGCAGCATCAACATCATCATGGGTGACCCGCCGCGATGACGCTGGCGCTGGTGCTGGCCGACACCCACGTGCCCGACGGCGCCGCCCGCCGCCTGCCCGCGCCGGTGCTGGAGCTGGCCGCCGGCGTCGACGTCATCCTGCACGCCGGCGATGTGGTGGGCGCGCAGCTGCTGGACGAGCTGGGCGCGTGGGCGCCCGTGCGCGCCGTGCTGGGCAACAACGACACGGGTCTGGCCGGGCGGCTGCCCGAGACGCGGTTGGTCGAGCTGGGCGGCGTGCGGGTGGCGATGGTGCACGACAGCGGGCCGCGCGCGGGGCGGGCCGGTCGGCTGCGGCGGCGCTTCCCCCACGCCGAGGTGGTGGTGTTCGGGCACAGCCACATCCCCGTCGACGAGGAGGGCCTGGACGGCCAGCGGCTGTTCAACCCGGGGTCGCCCACGCAGCGCCGGGCCCAGCCGCGCCCCACCGTCGGCCTGCTGGAGGGGGTCGACGGGCGGCTGGTGCGCCACGAGCTCATCGAACTGTGAAGTCGGCGCGGGCCTCGGCCACCAGCCGTTGCACGGTGGCGGTCACCGCCTGTTGCTCAGCCTTGGGCAGGTAGGCGCGCCCGCGGTAGCGCCGCTGGTACGTCTCCACCAGGTCGGGCCGGCGCTCGGCCAGCCACCCCATCCAGTGCTCGCGCACGCCCGGCCGCAGGTGCAGCACCACCGAACCGATCCACGTCGCCCCCGCCGCCACACAGGCCCGAGTGACCTCGGCCAGGTGGTGCTCGGAATCGGACAGGCCGGGGATGATCGGCCCGATCAGCACGCCGCAGCGCACGCCGGCGGCGTTGAGGCGGGCGACGGCCTCGACCCGCTGGCGGGGATGCGGCGTGCCCGGCTCGGTGAGCCGCCACACGTCGGGGTCGAGCGTGCCGATGGAGAGGCTGGTGTCGACGGTGGTGCGGGCGGCCGCGGCCGTGAGCACGTCGAGGTCGCGCAGGATGAGGGTGGACTTGGTGAGGATCGAGAACGGGTTGGCCCGCTCGGTGAGCACCTCGATGAGGCCGCGGGTGAGGTGGTACTTCCCCTCGGCCCGCTGGTAGGGGTCGGTGTTGGTGCCCATGGCGATGGGGGTGCCGTCCCACCGGCTGGGGGCCAGCTCGGCCCGCAGCTTCTCGACGGCGTTGACCTTCACCACGATCACGCGCTCGAAGTCCTCGCCGATGTTCAGGCCGAGGTACTCGTGCGTGGGCCGGGCGAAGCAGTTGTGGCTGACGACTCCGTCGGCGATGAAGTCACCCGTCGTGGTGGTGATGTCGTACATCGGGATCTCGAATCGGAGGGGCTCGATACCGACGATCCCCAGCTCGGCGCCGCTCTCGAGCGCGATGCCGTGAATCGTGCGCTTTCGCGTCGTCGCCGGGTCGGTTGTGAGGAAGAACCGCAGGCAGTCGCGCAAACCCCCGCGCAGGCGCACGGAGCGCACGTTGTTCGGTTGGTCGGGCGTTTCGACCACGGTGCGGAAGCCGAGCCGGGCGGCACTGTCGACGACCCTGCCGATGATCTCGTCGCTGCAGTTGGCGATCCGCAACGAGCCGCTGAAGGTGCCCTCGGCGTCGAAGATCCCGGCCAGGAAGCCGCGTGTCCAGTCGTCGTCGGGATCTGCGGGCCAGTCGATCAGGGCGCGGATGGCCTCCACCGACGCCGCTCGTTGCGTGCGGATGCCGTCGACCCGGCGGCGCGTCGGCTGCTCCGGGCTGAACACGAAGAAGGTCGTGGGTGCACCGGCCGCCAACAGGTACTCGTGGGCGCGCTCGAGTGGCTCGCGATCGATGAGGGCGAGCCGGAACCGCTGGACGACGTCGCGGCGGGGGCGCCGCCCGTACCGGTACGTCCCCAGTGTCCCGTCGCCGCGGAGGAGTCCGCACAGGTACCCCTGCTGGTAGGCCGCCGTGGGCTTGGCGGCATCGGCGAGGTGGCCGACGCCCAGCAGCAAGTTGCGCACGCTGAGGTGAGGCCGCTGGTCGGGCCCCCACTCGGTGCCGGTGACGTACTTCCATCCCCGCTCGGTGAGGAAGCGGTGGTCACCGCTGGCGATCAATTGGGTGCCGTCCTGCAGGGTGACGCGGTAGGCGGGCTTGATCGTGCGCCAGTGGGCGAGGACGGTGCTGGCCACGTAACGCCGGTAGGCGCCCGTGCGTTCGGTGCCGTACACGATGTCGCCCACGGCGATGTCGGCGAGTCGTCGCGTGCGCCCGTCGGCCATGAGGATCGGCGTGTCTCCGCCGAGGCAGTAGGAACAGGCATGGGAGCAGCCCCGGTAGGCGTTGATGGTGTGGGTGAACGGCAGGCGGCTGGACGCCGGAACCTGGTTGATGATCGTGCGGGCCTCGACGTGGATGAACTCGAGGTCGCGGAACTCACCCTGGCCGACGTGACGCTCGAGCAGGCCCTCGTCGCCGAACAGGCGGCCCTGGCCGTCGTCGCCCTGGTCGGCCCGGCGCCACCTCAGCTCGCCCACGGGCGGCCACGTTAGCCGCGCCGTCGAACACGCGTTCGTAAACTCTCGGCGCGATTTCCGCCGGATGTGGCGGGATTCGCGCCGCGACTCCCCCGGCGTCGAGTTACAGGGCGTTCTCGATCTGCTGGCGCAGATCGGCCAGGCGTTGGCGGAGGGCGTCCAGGTCGTCGCGCAGCTCGGGCTGGGCGTCGATGCGGGCCTGCAGGTCGGCGCTGGCCTGGTCGACCTCGTCGCGGGCGTCCTCCAGGGCGGTGCGAGCCTTGTCGTCGAGCTGGTCGGGGACGCTGGAGAGGGTGGCCTTGGCGTCGGTGAGGGCGGTGTTGGCCTTCTGGAGGGCTTGCTCGGCCTGGGAGCGCACATCGGGGGCGAGCGACGCGAGCGACGCGCTGGCCCGGTCGTAGGCCTCCTGGGCCCGTTCGGCGGCGGTACCGAGGTCCTGGCGTACGGCGCTGACGGCGGCCCCGATGCTGTCTTGGCTCTCGTCGCTGCAGCTCAGGCCGACGGCAGCCAGGCCGAGGGCGAGGACGACGGGACCGAGCCAGCGAGCCATCCCCGCAGTCTGGCGCGCCGCGGGCCCCGGCCGGTGTCGGCGTCAGGCCACGCGCCGTCCGCGATCGAGCACGACCACCTCGTCGGCCCGCTCCAGGACTCGCGGGCGGTGGGTCACCACCAGCAGGGTGGGCCGGCGGTCGCCGGATTCGAGCAGGCGGTCCCACAGCTGGGCCTCGGTGTCGACGTCGAGGGCGCTCGACAGGTCGTCCACCACCAGCAGCTCGGGCCGGCGGACGAAGGCTCGCGCCGCCCCCGCCCGCTGGATCTGGCCGCCCGACAGGCGCACGCCCTTGGGCCCCACCACGGTGGCGACGCCCGCCGGCATGGCGGCCACGTCGTCGTCGAGGCAGGCCAGGAACAGGGCGTGGTCGAGGGGGGCGGGATCGAGGCCCAGCAGGACGGTGTCGGCCAGGCCCTCACTGAACAGGCGGGGCACCTGAGGCACATAGGCCACCAGGGGCGGTACCAGCGTGACCGACGGCTCGGCGACGGGGCGGCCGTTCCACGCCACCGTGCCGCCGTCCACGGGGATGAGGCCGAGCAGGCCGCGCACCAGCGTGGACTTGCCCGCCCCCACCGGGCCGGTGATGGCGGTCACGGTGCCCCGCCCCACTGCCAGGTCGACCCCGTGCAGACCGGCCCCGCCGGGATAGGTGACGGTGAGGCCGTGGACGTCGAGGCGTCGAAGGCTGTGTCCGTTCAGCCGCTCACGATCGGACGCCCCCGAGACCGGCGCCATGGGCGGCGGACCGTGGCGCAGGTCGAGCGCGACGGGCCGGGCCAGGCGGCGGGCGTCGCGCTCGGCGGCGGGCAGCAACTCGGTGAGGCGCTCGACCGAGACGTCGGCCTGGCGCTGGTAGGCGCCCAGCCGGGCGGCCCAACGGGGCAGCTGGGCCAGCACCGTGATCGACGCCGTGAACAGGCCGATGTCGCCCACCGTGACCTCGCCCCGGCGGATCCCGGGCGCCAGCACCAGCAGCACCAAGCCCACGCCCACGTTGCCGACCGCCCCCGACAGCGTCTGCAGCATCTGCGCCGTCACCTGGTCGGAGCGGGCGGCCATCGCCCGGCGCCCGCCGAGGCGGTCGAAGCGGGCGAGCACGGCCGCCTCGGCCCCGGCCGCCTTCACCGCTGTGATGGCGCCGAAGGTGTCGCCGATGAAGCCTGTGACGGCCGCCGTGGCCTCCCGCTCGGCCCGGCGCAGGCGCCGCAGCCGTTGGCCCAACCAGCGGCACAGGGCCAGGGCGGCGAGCACGGGCAGGGCGACGATGGCGGCCACCCGGGCGTCGACGCCGGCCATGACGGCCAGGGCCGAGCTCGACGCCACCACCGCGCCGGAGACGTCGAGCCACACGTCGAGCACGAGAGCGATGTTCTGGGTGTCGTCCCGGAAGCGGCTCACCGCCTCACCGGGCGAGCCGGGGAGGCGGCCGGCGGCGGGGCCGGGGTCGTGGACGAGCGAGCGCAGCGCGTTGACCCGGGGCAGGGTCTACCAGAACACCCAGCAGCCATGCCACTGCACTGACGCGAACACCACGAGCAGCCAGCGGCCGAGCTCGACGCCGGCCAGCGCGGCCAGGGCGACCCAGACGACGTTGGTGTCGTCCTGCACGTGGTCGAGGACGGCCTTCAGCAGCAGGCCCGCGGGGATGGGTAGGGCGTGGAACGCCACCCACACCACCCAGCCCACGGTGTAGGCGAGGGGCTCGCGCCGCAGCAGCCACCACGCCAGCCGCCGGGCGGGCACGACCTCGGCCTCGGCCTCGTGGCCGGCGCCGGTCATGTCAGCTCCGCCACCAGCTCGCGCCGGGCGCCCGCCGAGCGGGCGTGCAGGCGGGCGTAGCGGCTGTCGGGGTCATCGGCCAGGTCGGCCCGGCGCCCGTGCTCGACCACGCGGCCCTGCTCGAGCACCAGGATTTCGTCGGCCCGGTCGAGGGTGGCCAGGCGGTGGGCGATGAGCACGACCGTGCGCCCGGCCAGGATGCGTTCGGTGGCGCGGGTGACGCGGGCCTCGGTGTCGGGGTCGAGGCGGCTGGTGGCCTCGTCCAGCACCACCAGCCCGGGGTCGGCCAGCAGCACCCGGGCGAAGGCGAGCAGTTGGGCCTCGCCGGCCGACAACCCCGTGCCGCCTTCGATCGCGGTGTCGAGGCCGTCGGCCAGGCCGCCGTACCAGCGTTCGAGCCCCACCTCGGCGAGGGCGGCGACGAGCCGGGCGTCGGTGGCGGCCACCGCACCGAAGCGCGTGAGGTTGTCCCGCAGGGAGGCCCGGAACAGCTCGACCTCCTGGGTCACGACGGCGACCCGGCGGCGCAGCTGGGCCTGGCTGGCGGCCCGGACGTCGACCCCGCCCAGGCGCACGGCGCCGCCCGACACGTCCCAGAAGCGCAACAGCAGGCGGCCCAGTGTGGTCTTGCCGCTGCCCGTGCGGCCGATCACGCCGAGCACCGTGCCGGGGGCCAGGTGGAGGTCGACGCCCGCCAGGGCCGGAGGACCGGGCGCGTAGGCGAAGGTCACGTGGTCGAGGTCGACGGCGAGCGGTCCCGGCGGCACCGGGGTGCCGGGACCGGGACCGTCGACGATGCGCGGCACCGTGGCCAGCAGGCGGCTGGTGCGCCGGATGCCGGCGGCCGCCTTCTGGAACTCGCGCAGCTGCTCGGCGATGGCCTCGACGGGCTGGCGCACCATCTGGCTGAACCGGAACAACGCCAGGGTGGAGCCGATCGTCAGCTCGCCCTGGCGGTTGAGCCACAGGCCCAAGCCAAGGGTGGCCATCGACCCCACCGTGAAGGCCGTGGCCGCCGCCGCCCAGGCGCCGTCGCCGATGAAGGCAGCCCGGCGCGCCGCCGCCCACCAGCGGGCCGACCGTTGCTCCAGCCGGTGCACCACGTAACTGCCGGCCCCGTTGGCCCGCAGGTCCTCGAGGCCGCCCAGGCGCTCCTCGAGATCGCCGAACAGCTGCCCGGTCACTTCCCGCTCGGCGTCGTGGGCGGGCACGGCCACCGACCGCAGGCCGGCCATGAGGGCGGCGGCCACGACCACAGCGGTGCCGATCACCAGCCCGGCCCGCCAGTCGATGACCAGGCTCACGGCGAACACGCCCACCAGCAGCACCGCGTTCCCGGCCAGCTGCAGCACGGCGGTGGAGGAGAACTTGACGATGGCCTCCACGTCGCCGTCGATGCGCTCGATCAGCAGGCCGGGCGTGTGCTCGCCGTGCCAGGCGAGGTCGAGGCGCAGGGCGTGCTCGGCCAGGTCGTGGCGCAGGCGGTTGCCCACCCGCCAGGCGAGCCGCACCGCCCACCAGGTCACGGCCAGCTGGAGACCGTCGGCGGTGAGGGTGACCACCAGATAGGCGAGGGCGGCGGCGACGAGGGTGGAGGTCGGGTCGCCGGCGAGGGCGGCGTCGACGATGTGGCCCAGCAGCAGCGGGCCGGCGACGGGCAGCACCATGGCCACTACCAGCACGCCGGCCAGGACCGCCACCGAGGCGCGCTCGGGCCGCAGGTAGCGGGCGAGCGTGCGCGCGTCGGAAGAGGCCGAAGGTTCCATGGAGCGGCGCGACGCTACGAGCGCGCCGCCGTCCCGGCGACCGAATTCCGGTTTGCACCCTCAGGGCCCATAGAGGGCCAAAACGGTGCAAACCCATTCAGATGTCGACGGTGTCGGACTCCTCGGCGGCCTGGCCGCGCACGGGGAGGCGGGCGAACACCGCCGGCGGGTCGCGCCACAGGTCGGCGGGGCGGCCCGCCTGGGCGTCGCGGATGGCCCGCCACACCCGCTCGGGCGTGCAGGGCATGTCGATGTGGCGCACGCCCAAATGGCTCACGGCGTCGACGACGGCGTTGTGCACCGCCGGCATCGACCCGATGGTGCCCGACTCGCCGATGCCCTTGGCCCCCAGCGGGTTGTGGGGCGTGGGCGTCTCCATCTGGAAGGCCTCGAACGGCGGGAACTCGGCGGCGCTGGGCATCATGTAGTCGGCCAGCGTCGAGGTGAGCAGGTTGCCGTCGTCGTCGTACACGACCTGCTCCCACAGCACCTGGGCGGCGCCCTGGGCGATGCCGCCGTGCTGCTGGCCGGTGACGAGCAGGGGGTTGACGATGCGCCCGCAGTCGTCGACGGCCACGTGGCGCACGAGCTCGACGTGGCCGGTGTCGGCGTCGACCTCCACCACCGCCAGATGAGCCCCGAACGGGAACGTGGCCGAGTCCTGCTTGGAGTCGACGGCGGCGGCCAGGGGCTCACCCCCGTCGGCGGTGGCGGCGGCCGCCAGCTCGGCCCACGTGCGCGCCGACGCCGGCACGCCCGCCACCCCCAGCCGGCCGTCGTCGGTGACGACGATGTCAGCCGGGTCGGCCTCCAGCAGGCGGCCGGCGATCGAGCGGGCGCGCTCGAGCACCGTCTCGCTGGCCAGCCGGACGGCGCTGCCGCCGTGCTGGAGGGAGCGGGACCCGCCCGTGCCCCCGCCCCGGGGGACGGTGGCGGTGTCGGACTGGACGAAGGTGACGGCCTCGGCGGGGATGCCCAGCCGCTCGGCCACGATCATGGCGAACGCCGTCGGGTGCCCCTGGCCGTGGGCCGAGGTGCCGACGGCGATGGTGGCCGTGCCGTCGGGGTTGATGGTGACGGCCCCGTACTCGCTGCCCGGGAACCCGGTGATCTCCACGTACGTGCTGACGCCGATGCCGAGCAGCCGGCGATCGCCCGCCCGGCGGCGCCGCTCCTGTTCGGCCCGCAACTGGTCGTACCCGGCCAGCTCCACCACCCGGTCGAGGGCGGCGCGGTAGTCGCCCGAGTCGTAGGTGGCGCCGGTGGAGGTGGTGAACGGCAGCTCGTCGGCGCGGAGCAGGTTGCGGCGGCGCAGCTCCACCGGGTCGAGGTCGAGCTCGTCGGCGGCGATGTCGACGACCCGCTCGAGCAGGGCGGCGGCCTCGGGCCGGCCGGCGCCCCGGAAGGCGCCCATAGAGGCGGTGTTCGTGACGGCGACGGCGGCCTCGTGGACGACGTGGGGGATGCGGTACACCCCGTGGGCCATGAGCCGGGTGGGCCCGAGGGCGAGCCCGCCGCCGAAGCCCCCGTAGGCGCCGGCGTCGCCCACGATGCGGGTGCGGGCGCCGGAGATGGTGCCGTCCCGGCGCAGGCCCAGCTCGACGTACTGCACCTGACCCCGGCCGTGCATGTTGAGCAGGTTCTCGGCCCGGCCCTCGGCCCACACCACCGGCCGGCCGACCGCCCGCGCCACGCCGATGGTGACGGTGTGCTCGGCGATGAGGCCCGCCTTGCCGCCGAAGCCGCCGCCCACCCAGGGCGACACGACCCGCACCCGGGACGGGTCGAGGCCGAACAGCTCGGACGCCGAGCGCCACAGCTGGTGGGGCATCTGGGTGGAGACGTAGATCGTGAGGTCATGGCCGTCGCCGTCGTCGCCGGGCACGACGGCGATGGCGTTGCCCTCCATGGGCACCACGGCGATGCGCTGGTTCTCGAAGCGGGCGCGCACCACCACCTCGGCGTCGCCCAGGGGGTCGGCCCCGTCGGGATCGCGCTGGCCGGCGGCCAGGTTGCCGGGCACGGCGTCGAACAGGATGGGGGCGCCGTCGGCCAGCGCCGCCTCCGGGTCGGTCACCGCCGGCAGGGGGTCGAGGTCGGCCACCACCGCCTCGGCGCCGTCCTCGGCGGCCGCCTTGGACTCGGCCACGACGGCGGCCACGATGTCACCCCCGAAGCGCACGACACCGTCGGCCAGCGGTGGGCGGGCGCAGGCCGGGTTGAGCGCCGCCAGGCCGTGGGCGTGGGCGGGCAGGCCCAGGTCGGCGGCGGTGAAGGCGGCGACCACGCCGGGCACGGCGAGGGCCGCGCTGGTGTCGATGCCGGCGATGCGGGCGTGGGCGACGCCGGCGCGGGCGAAGGCGAGGTGGAGCTTGCCATCGAAGGGGAGGTCGTCGACGTAGCGGGCGCGGCCGGTGAG
>JBIOZN010000207.1:0-3261 GCA_044871175.1 Acidimicrobiales bacterium
TGACCCAACGCTCGGGCGGGGCATGATGGGCCGGTGAGCGACCGTTCCTGGGGCTTTCGCACCCGGGCCATCCACGCCGGCGCCCCGCCCGATCCTTCCAGCGGGGCGCGGGCGGTGCCATCGTGCAGAGCACGAGCTTCGTGTTCGAGGACGCCGACGACGCCGCCAACCTGTTCGCCCTGCAGAAGTACGGCGTCATCTACTCGCGCATCGCCAACCCGACGGTCGCGGCCTTCGAGGAGCGCCTCGCCAGCCTCGAGGGCGGCATCGGCGCGGTGGCCACGGCCAGCGGGCAGTCGGCCGAGTTCCTCACCATCGCCGCCCTGTGCCGGGCCGGCGACCACGTGGTGTCGTCGGCCCAGCTGTACGGCGGCACGCGCACGCTGCTCGAGGTCACGCTCGGCCGCTTCGGGGTCGCCTCCACCTTCGTCGCCGGCACCGACCCCGCCGCCTTCGCCGCCGCCGTCACGCCCACCACCAAGGCGATCTACACCGAGCTCATCGCCAACCCGTCGGGGGCGGTGGCCGACCTGGAGGGACTGGCCGTCGTCGCCCAGAACGCCGGCATCCCCCTCGTGGTCGACGCCACCACGGCCACGCCGTACCTGTGTCGGCCCATCGAATGGGGCGCCGACATCGTTCTCCACTCGGCCACCAAGTTCCTCGGCGGCCACGGCACGTCGCTCGGGGGAGTGGTGGTCGAGTCGGGCCGCTTCGACTGGGGCAACGGCAACTTCCCGGCCATGACCGAGCCCGTGGCCTCGTACGGCGGCCTCACCTGGTGGGGGAACTTCGGCGAGTACGGCTTCCTGACCCGTCTGCGGGCCGAGCAGCTGCGCGACGTCGGCCCGGCCCTGTCGCCGTTCAACGCCTTCTTGCTGTTGCAAGGCATCGAGACACTGCCCCAGCGCATGGACGCCCACCTGGCCAACACCCGCGCCGTGGTGGCCTTCCTGCAACAGCACCCGGCGGTGGCCTGGGTGTGCTGGCCGGGCACACCTGATCATCCGGACCACGAGCGCGCCCGGCGCTACCTGCCGCTCGGGCCCGGCGCCATCGTCGCCTTCGGCGTGGTGGGCGGCCGCGACGCCGGGCAGCGGTTCGTGGAGTCGGTGCAGCTGTGCAGCCATCTGGCCAACATCGGCGACGTGCGCACGCTCGTGATCCACCCGGCGTCGACGACCCACCGCCTGCTCGACGACGAGGCACTGGCCGCCGGGGGCGTGGGCCCCGACCTGGTGCGCGTCTCGGTGGGGCTGGAGGACGCCGACGACATCTGCTGGGACCTCGACCAGGCGCTGGCCGCCGCCACCAAGCATGCCTGACCCGACGGCCAATGAGCGCCGGGCGATCCTCGAACGCACGCGTACGGTAGCCATCCTGGGGATGTCGGCCGATCCCAGCCGGGCCAGCTACTTCGTGGCCACCTACCTGCTCTCGTCGACGTGCTCGTTCGACGCCGTGTGGTTCGTGAACCCGAAGGGCGGCGAGGTGTTCGGCCGTCCGGTGTTCCCGACGCTGGCCGCGCTGCCCGGGCGCCCCGACCTGGTCGACGTGTTCCGCCGCCGCGACGACCTCCCCGCGGTCGCCGAGGACGTGGTCGACCAGGGCGGTGTGCCGACGCTGTGGTTCCAGCTCGGCCTGCGCAGCGAGAAGGCGGCCGCCATCGCCGCCGCCGCAGGGATCACGGTCGTGCAGGACCGCTGCCTGAAGATCGAGCACGCCCGCTTCCACGGCGGCCTGCACCTGGCAGGCTTCGACACCGGAGTCGTCACCTCCCGCCGCCCGCGCCGCTGACCCGGGAGCGTTGGGTCACTTTCGCGTCGCATGCGCGCGAAAAGTGTCCCAACGCTCGGGTGCGGAGGTGCGGGCTACGGTCCGGTGGCGTGCAGGCGTGGCAGGTGCACGAGCTCGGCGACCCGATGGACGTGTGCCGGCTGGACACGGTGCCCGAACCCGAGCCCGAGCCGGGCCAGGTCCGCATCGCGGTCGCGTCGGCGGCCCTGAACTTCCCCGACATCCTCTACTGCCAGGGGAGGTACCAGGAGCGCCCGCCGCGGCCGTTCGTGCCCGGGCTGGAAGTGGGGGGCGTGGTCGACGCCGTGGGCGCCGGCGTCGACGAGAGCCTGCTCGGCCGGCGCGTGGCCGCCATGCCGGCCAAGCCCTCCGGCGGCCTGGCCGAGAAAGCCCTCGCCCCGACGGGCACGGTGTTCGAGGTCCCCGACACGATGGACGACGACGCCGCCGCCGCCCTGATCATCACCTACCAGACGGGCTGGTTCGGCCTCCACCACCGGGCCCGACTGCAGCCGGGCGAAACCCTGCTGGTGCACGCGGGCGCCGGCGGCGTGGGTTCGGCCGCCATCCAGCTCGGGCGGGCGGCGGGGGCCACCGTGATCGCCACCGCCGGTGGGCCCGCCAAGGTCGAGGTGTGCCGCCGGCTCGGCGCCCACCACGCCATCGACTACGTCGCCGAGGACTTCGTCGAGGCGGTGAAGGACCTCACCGCCGGCCGGGGCGCCGACGTGATCTACGACCCCGTCGGCGGCGACGTGTTCGACCGCAGCCGCAAGGCGGTGGCGTGGGAGGGCCGCATCCTCGTCGTCGGGTTCACGTCCAACCGCATCGCCGACGCGCCCACCAACCACGTCCTGCTGAAGAACTACTCCATCGTCGGCCTGCACTGGGGGGCCTACCAACAGCACGACCCCGAGCTGGTGCGCTACTGCCACGACCAGCTGATGGAGCTCCACCACGGCGGCGCCATCGCCCCCGCCATCTCCCGGGTGGTCGCGTTCGAGCACGCCCCCGAGGCCATCGCCAGCCTCGGCACCCGCTCCACGTGGGGCAAGATCGTCACCCATCCTCCGGGTCCTCGCCCAGCGCGCTGAGGGCGTCGATCCAGGCGTCGCGCACGTCGTCCACGCTCGGCGGCGGCCAGGGCGTGCCCTCGACATGGGCGATGGTGATCCCCACCATCGTGGCGCCCGCCTCGGGCAGCAGGTCGAGGCGGCACCAGCACTCGCCGGGCTCGTACAGGTGGGCCTCCAGCCACTGGGGTGGCTCGTCGTCGATGGGCTCGCCCAGCCAGTGGGACGCGAGCACGAGGGCCTCGAACGCCTCGGGCCGGAAGGCCTGCACGACGAAGCTGGCGGCGTCCTGCTCGACCAGCCGGATGCGGCGGCTGCGGGGCGAGCGGGGACCCGCCGCCGGCGGCCACACGGGTCGCGCCCGACGCGGCGGCGCCGAAGGCTCCTCTCC
>JBIOZN010000208.1:0-8445 GCA_044871175.1 Acidimicrobiales bacterium
GCCTGCATACCCGCCCCTCTCCGCGCCGATCCCGTCGCTCTCCGTCCCGCCGGACGACAGCTTGCCACGGTGGTGCACGTTCCTGCCATGGGCAGGGATTTGCACCGCAGAGGTGCAATTCCCTCACCGGAGCGGTGGCGGCCGTGGCGCCGGCGGCTTGAGCCCGCCGCCCGGCCACGGGCCTTGACCGCCCGGCGGCCGACGGGGATCATCCCGCCATGGCCCCGCCTGTCCCGTCCGGTGACGCCGACTGGCACCGGCCCTTACGCCACATCCGGCCCCATCAACTGTCGGGGGACACGACCCAGACGACCGGAATGACCCGGCGTGAAGCGATCTCGGGCAACACCGTCGGCAGTGAGGCGCTGTGGATGGGCCAGACCCAGGTCGCGCCCCACACCAACAGCGGCGACCACCACCACGGCGAAGCGGAGACCGCCATCTACGTCGTCGCCGGGCACCCCCGGTTCGTGTTCGCCGAGGGCGAGCGGGAGGTCGTGATCGAGACCGCGCCCGGCGACTACGTGTTCGTCCCGCCCTACGTCCCCCATCGCGAGGAGAACCCGTCGGCCGACGAGGAGGCCGTGGTGGTGATCGCCCGCAGCACGCAGGAGGGCATCGTCGTCAACCTGCCCAGCCACTGGCCCGACCGCCGGACCTGACGACCGCCGACGGGAGCGCGAGCACCGTTCTGGCAGAAGATCTGCATTACCGCGCCTGGTCAGCACGGCGTCGCTTCTGCCAGAACGGCACCGCCGGCCGCTCGGCACCTCATCCGCCGCCGCCCTGGTCGACGATTAGCCTGGCGTCCGGCACCTCGGGAGAGGCCGATGGGACGGCTGAGCACGGGGCACGTGCACGAGTTCGCGGCGATCAAGGACCTGTGCTACCGCGGCTCGGATTCGGCCCGGCTGCGTGAGCAGGTGGGCGACCGGCTCACCCGCCACCTCGGCCTCTCGTCGTACTGCTTCGGCGCCAACGACCCGGCGACCGCGCTGCCGGTGCATTCGATCAGCGTGGGCCTCGATCCCGCCGTCATGGGAGCGTTCTACGGCCTCGTGCTGTCGACGCCATCGCTCGACTTCAGCCCCTGGGTGGCCCGCTCCCGCCGTGCGGCACCGCTCGAGGAGCTGGTGGACGACGTCGAGCACGACCCCTACATGACCGAGGTCCTGCGCCCGTCCGGGCTGCGCTACGACGTGCAGGTCGCCTGCGTCGCAGGCGGATGGTCCTGGGGGCACATGTGCCTGCGCCGGCGCCCGCACGACGACCCCTTCGCCCGCCACGAGGTGCGGCTCCTCGAGTCGTTGGCCCCGCACCTGACGGCCGGACTGCGGGCGGCCGCCAGCCGGGCCGCGCTGGCGGCGGCGCCCGGGCCGACGGCCGGGATCGTGGTGCTGGGACCCGACGGTCGGGTCGAACTGGCCAACGAGGTGGCCGAACGCCTGCTCCGACGCCCGGTAAGCGGGACCCGCCACTGCTTCCTCACCGCCGTGAACATCGTCGCCGCCCGGCTGGAGCGGGTCCTCACCGGGGATGCCGCCGGCGGCGACGTTCCCGAGCTCACGTTCATCGACGAGGCGTCCCAGGAGACCTACCGACTCCGGGCCGAGCGCGTGCTGGGCCACGACGATCGCCCGCGCGGCCTGGTCATCATCGAGCCGGCCTCCGCCGCCGGGACGGCCGACCAGGTCCAACTCCTGGCCCAGGTGGGGCTCACCCGGCGCGAGTGTGCGGTGGCCTTGGCCGTGCTGCGGGGGCGGACGACGGCGGAGATCGCCACCGAACTGGTCGTGTCGCCCCACACGGTCCAGGACCACATGCGCAAGGTGTTCGACAAGCTCGGCGTGAGCTCGCGCCAGCAACTCGCCGTCCGCCTGTTGCGCGGCGCCTGAACGCCGGTTCGGGTGCACCGAAGACCCCCGACGCGGGGGATGGTCGGCGTACCCGGGGCCCCGCACGATGCGCCCATGACTGGAATGGAAGGTGTCCAGGTGCTGAGCCTCTCGCTCGGCTACGTGATGGGCCAGGCGCTCCACGCCGCCGCCGAGCTCGGGGTCGCCGACGTACTGGCCGACGGCCCCCGCCCGCTCGACGACATCGCGGCGGCGACGGAGACGCACGCGGCCTCGCTCCACCGGCTGCTGCGCACGTTGGCCAGTGGAGGCATCGTCAGCGAGGACGACGCCGGCCGTTTCGCCCTGACCACCCTGGGCCAGCCGCTGCGCCGGGACGCGCCGGGATCAGTGCGGGAGGCGGTGATCTGGGTGAGCGAGCCGATCTATTACCGCAGCTGTGGCCACCTGGCGGAAACGGTGCGGACGGGACAACCCGCCTTCGACCAGCTGTTCGGGCAGCCGTACTTCGAGTACCTCGCCTCGCACCCGGACACGCGACGGGTGTGGGACGCGGGCATGGCCTGCTTCTCGGGCATGGAGAACGCGCTCATCGCCCACGCCTAGGCCTTTCCGCGCGGTGCCTGCGTCGTGGACGTGGGAGGGGGCCAGGGGGGCTTCCTCGTCGAGGTCCTGCAGACGGACCCCTCGCTCTGCGGCGTCCTGTTCGACCTCCCCGAAGTCGTCCAGACCCGCATGTGCTGAAGCAGGCCGCACTGCTCGACCGCTGTGCGACGGTGGGCGGCGACTTCTTCCACACGCTGCCGCCCGGAGGCGACGTCTATGTGTTCAAGCGGGTGCTGCACGACTGGGACGACGCCACCTGCGTGGGGCTGCTGAAGCGCTGCCGGGACGTGATTCCCGCCGAAGGGCGCCTCCTCGTGATCGACGCCGTCATCCCGCCCGGCGACGACCCTCACCCGGCCAAGATCGTCGACCTCGTCATGATGAGCATCCTCGGGGGACGGGAACGCACCGAGGACGAGTTCGCCGGCCTCTTGACCGCCGCCGGCTTCAGCCTCACCCGGGTCGTCCCGACCCACAGCATGCTCGCCATCCTCGAGGCGATCCCGGCCTGAGGGGCGGCGGAATCAGAAGTCGATGATGGTGCGCGTCACCTCGCCGCGCTTCATGGCTTCGTAGCCCTCGTTGACGGCGTCGAGGCCGATGTGCCCGCTCACCATCTCGTCGAGCCGCAGGCGGCCGTCGAGATAGAGGTTGACGAGGTGGGGGATGTCGGTGCGGAAGCGGTTCGAGCCCATGAGCGACCCCTGCAGCTTGCGCTCGAACAGCAGGTCGACACCCCGGACCTCGATCTTCGCCGTGCTCGGCACCATGCCGATCACCGTGGCCGTGCCGCCCACGTCCAGCATTCGGTACGCCTGCTCCGAGGTCTCCTTCAGGCCGATGGCCTCGAAGCTGTGGTCGACACCGCCCCCTGACAGTCGCTTGACTTCGGCCACGACGTCGTCCACCTCGCCGGCATTGACGACATGCGTGGCGCCCAGGGTGCGCGCCAGTTCGAGCTTGGGGGCGGCCACGTCGACGGCGATCACCTGGCCGGCGCCCGCCAGGCGCGCGCCCTGCACAGCGGCCAGGCCCACGCCCCCGGCCCCGATGACGGCGACCCGGTCGCCGGGGCGGACGCCGGCGGTGCGGAACACCGCGCTGGTGCCGGTGAGCACCGCGCAGCCGAGCAGGGCGGCCCGATCGAGGGGCATCTCCGGCGGGATCTTCGCGAGGGCGTGCTCGTGAACGAGCATCTGCTCGGCAAACCCCCCGAGGCGCTGGAACTGGTGCACGGGGGCCCCGTCGGCGGCGGCGACGCGCGGGGGCGCCTCCGGTGGCCGGGCCGTGACCTCCGGCTGGGCGCAGCGGTACGGCGCCCCGGCCAGGCAGTGCCGGCACTGCCCGCAAAACACCGAGATGCAGGCAACCGCGTGGTCGCCCGGCGCCAGGTAGGTGACCCCGGGCCCGACCGCTTCCACCACGCCCGCCGACTCGTGGCCGAGCACCGACGGCAGCGGCGTGCGGAACTTCCCCTCCATGAAGTGGAGATCGCTGTGGCACAGGCCGGCGGCGACCGTGCGCAACAAGACCTCCCCCGGCCCGGGCTCGTCGACCTCCAGGTCCTCGATGGCCAGCGCGCCGGGCTGCTCGCGCAGGACGGCCGCTCTCATGCGCCCATCCTCGCCGCCCCTGCGGGCGGGGGGCAACAGGGCACAGCCCGTCATCCGCAGTCGCCGCGTGCGCCCTTCAGGCCGCCATCTGCACCCCCGAGGCGCGAATCCCCGACTGGAGCGAGCCCCCGACGAGCGCCTATCGGCGCTCGCTCTAAGGTGCGCCCCGGCGAATGGGATGTGAGGATGCGACACAGGATGAAGGCGGGCGCGCGCGGCGGAATCGTCGTCGCCGCAGTGGCGGCCCTGGCCGTGCTGGTGCTGGCGGCTCCGGTGGCGGCGGCGCCCGAGAGCCGCCAGGAGGTGGCCGGTTCGATCGCCGAGGTGCAGGTCACCGGCGTGGGCGGGGTCCCCGACACCGCCGAGGCGGTGGTGCTCAACGTCACCGCCGCCGACGCCGCCCGGCCGGGCTATTTCTCGGTGTGGTCGTGCGACGGCGACCCGCCCGCGACCTCCAACGTCAACTACCTGGCCGGCGAGGCGGTGCCCAACGCCGTCATCTCCGAGGTCAGCTTCGACGGCACGGTGTGCATCTTCACCTACGCCGGGACCGACCTCATCGTCGACCTCCAGGGCTGGTTCCCGCCGGGCAGCGACTACCACTCGGTCAGCCCCAGCCGGCTCGTCGACACCCGCAACTCGGTGCGCATCCCCGCCCACGACCGGCTGGTGGTGCCGGTCACGGGCAACGCCGGCGTGCCCCCGGGGGCGGCCGCCGTCGCCGTCAACCTCACCGCCACCGAGCCCCTGGGCGACGGCTACCTCACCGCCTACCCGTGCGACCAGGCGGCCCCCGACGCCTCCAACGTCAACTACGTCACCGGCCAGACGGTGCCCAACCTGGTGATCGCCAAGCTGAGCGCCGCAGGTGAGCTGTGCATCACCAGTTGGGCGTCGTCCCACGTGATCGTCGACGTCTTCGGCTGGTTCGGGTCCAGCGGCTTCACGCCGACCTCACCGACGCGGCTGGTCGACACCCGCCGGTCGGGGGTCCGGGTCACGCCCTCCGTGCCGCTCCACGTGCCCGTCCCCGCCGGCGCCAGCGCCGCCGTGGTGAACCTGACGGCCACCGAGCCCCTGGGCGACGGCTTCCTCACGGCCTACCCCTGCGACCCGACCCCGCCCTACGCGTCGAACGTCAACTACGTCACCGGCCAGACGGTGCCCAACCTGGCCATCACCAAGGTGGGCAACGGCGAGATCTGCGTCTACGCCTTTGCTCCCACCCACGTCATCGTCGACCTATTCGGCACGTTCGCCACCGGGTACAACCCGATCGCACCGCTGCGGATCTACGACAGCCGCCTGCTCGGACCGCCGGTGCTCGACGAGTTCGGCTTCGGCCCCCTGTACCCGGGCATGCCCACGGCCGACGCCCTCGACAGCCACGCCGTCGACCCGCCCCTGCGGCCTTCGTGCCCGTTCGATCCGGGCAGCCAGGCGGCCGAGCTCGCGCCGCCGTTTGACGGCTTCGCGGTGTTCTCCGGAGGTGCTCTCGACTCCATCACCGTCTTCGGCGGGGCCGTGCTGGCCGGCGGCCAAGGCCCGGGCAGCGACCGCAATGCCCTCGCCAGCGCCCTGGCCGGTGCGGGCTACACCGTCAGCCGGGTCTCGGAGGCCGGGTTCGAGTTCATCACCGGCACCAGCGCCGACGGCGACGTGGAGGCCCTCGCCGATCTGAGCGACGGGGTCGTGGTGGCCATCGGCACGCCGTTCGTCGCGTTCTGCGACTGACGCCGGGCCGTGGGCCGCCCGTAGCCGTCCGATGTCGAAGAACCGGCTGGAGGCCTTCTCCGACGGGGTCTTCGCCATCGCCATCACCCTGCTGGTCATCGAGATCAGGCCGCCGGAGCTGGAGGGTGGCGAGAACCTGGCCCGCGCCCTCGCCCACCAGTGGCCCGACTATGTCAGTTACGTCCTGAGCTTCTTCGTGCTCGGGGTCATGTGGCTGAACCACCACCGCATGTTCGAGCCCGTGCGGCGAGTCGACGGGCGAGTCCTCGTGCTCAACCTCCTGCTGTTGCTGTGGGGCGCGCTCATCCCGTTCCCCACTGCGGTCGTCGGCGAGTTCCTGCGCGACGGCGGCGAGCCCGCTCGCACGGCGGTGGCGCTGTACGGCGCCATCACCCTGGCCACCGCCATCTCCTTCACGGCGTTGTTCATCGCCATCACCCGGCCGGGCATCCTCGACGACCTGCCCGATCGGGCCACGCTGCGGGCCGCCCGCATCCGGTTCGGCGTCGGTGTGGCCGGTTACAGCCTTGCCCTCGCCTTGTCGTGGGTGTCACCGCCGGTGGCCCTGGGGATGCACGGCGCCCTCGCGCTGTACTACCTGTCGGCCCAGGCCTCCCAGCTCGACCGCCGCACCCGGGAGGCCGGGGCTGCGTGAGCCCACGCTCGGAGCCGCGGCGGGTAGACCGGCGCCATGGAGTGGACGACGATGCTGCTGGAGCAGCTCACCTGGCATTGGGAGATCCAGGCGCGCCCGCGCCTCGAGGGCCTGAGCGACGAGGAGTACTTCTGGGAGCCGGTGCCCGGCGCGTGGAGCATCCGCCCCCGCGGCGAGGCCCGCACGGCCATGGCCGCGGGGGGCGGCGCCTACGTGGCCGACTTCGAGGCGCCCGAGCCGTCCCCTGCGCCCGTCACCACGATCGCCTGGCGCTTGGGCCACGTCATCGTCGGCGTGTTCGGCGTGCGTAATGCCGCGCACTTCGGAGGTGCGGCGATGAGCTACCTGACGGTGGAGTGGCCCAGCGATGCTCGTACCGCCCTGGCGATGCTCGACGAGGGCTACGCCCGCTGGGTCACCGGCGTGCGGGCGATGGACGCCTCCCAGCTGGCCCGGCCCGTCGGTCCGGCCGAGGGCCCATGGGCCGAGCATTCGTACGCCGAGCTCGTCCTGCACATCAACCGGGAGGCCATCCACCACCTGGCCGAGGTCGCCCTGCTGCGCGATCTCTACGCCCGGCTGCGCTGATCGGTCGGTCGCCGCGCGGCCCATGATCCTTGCGCGCCGCCGCCGGGGCCTAGTTTGAGCCTGCGTGACCGACGCGAGCCCCCGCCGCGACCTGGCCGCCCCCGCGCCGGCGCGCAGGGGCGACGGTCGCGTGGCGACGGCCGCGGGCGAGTGTCTGGCGCCGGTCGCCCCCGCACCGGCGCCGCCGCGTTCGGCCCGTCCCGGGCGTCCCGGCGTCGTCGGGCGGGTGCCGTGGGGTGCGGCCGCCTGGTCGAACTGGCGGACCGACCTGCGCGCCGCCCTGGTGCCGTGGCTGGTCTCCCGGGTCCTGGTGGGCGTGGGCGCCATGACCGCGGTCATCGCCGCCGACCGGCTGATCGCCGATCGGCCCGTGCCCCTCGACCAGGGCCTCCTGGCCTGGGACGGGGCGGCCTATCGGGACATCGCCGCCCACGGCTACCGGTCACTGCCGGCGTCGGGCATGCGCTTCTTCCCGCTCTTCCCGCTCGTCGGGCGGGTAGTTGCGTTCGGAAGCGCCCGGTTCGCCGGCGCCGGTCTCGTGGTGGTCGCCAACGTGGCCGCCTTGGTGGCCCTGGCCCTCCTGCACCGGCTGGTGCGCCTCGAGTTCGGGCCGCGTCACGCCGCCCTGGCGCCGTGGCTGCTCGCTCTCTACCCGGCCGCGTTCGTGCTGGTGCTCGGCTACTCCGAATCCCTGTTGCTGGTAGCTGCGCTCGCCTGCTTCCTCGCCATACGCCAACGGCGCTGGGGATGGGCGGCGCTGGCCGGCGCCCTGGCCGCCGCCTGTCGCCCGCTGGGGGTTGTGTTGGTGGTGCCCGTCCTGATCGAAGCGAGCCGGAATTGGCGCCGGGCCGACCGCCACGAGCGGGTGGCGCGCGTGGGCGCGGTGCTCGCCCCGCTGGCGGCCCTCGCCGCCTACTTCGCCTACGCGCACTCCATCACCGGTGGGTGGTTGACGCCGCTGCGCGCGCAGGACACGTTCCGGGGCGACTTCGTCGAACCGCTGGGCCGCCTGGCGCGGGCGGTGGGTGACATGTTCTCCTTCGAGCGTCTCGGGGACGGGCTCCACGCGCCCTTCGCGGTGGCGCTCGTGGTGCTCGTCGTGCTGGCCGTGCGCTGGCTGCCCCTGGCCTACAGCGCCTACAGCGCGGCCATCGTGGTGCTGTCGCTGTCGGCCGAGAACCTGAACTCGATCGAGCGCTACGGCCTCAACGCCTTCCCGTTGATCATCGTGGTGACGATGCTGGCCAACCGGTTCAAGCTCACGCAGGTCGTCCTCACGGCCACCGCCGGCGTCCTTGTGGCCCTCACGACCCTCGCCTACATCGGGGCCTACGTCCCGTAGCCGGCGGGCTCCCGCCCCTCGGGCCGGTCCCAGAAGTCTCGGCGCGAATCC
>JBIOZN010000209.1:0-3477 GCA_044871175.1 Acidimicrobiales bacterium
GCTGGTTCAGCAACGACGACTCCTGCCTCGTCGCCGGCGTGCTCGTAGTGCGCGGAACGGCGGGCCCGTCGCCGCCGCCGGGGGCCGGGGCCGGAAATAGGCATGCAGACCTATGGCGTTCCAGCCATTCTCCAGCGTCGTTCCAGAAACCGGGCGCAGGGTGGTGGCGTACTCCCCTGCGCCCCGAGGTCACCGCCATGAGCCTGCTACCCACCGATCTGCCCACTCCCACCCCTGAACGTGCCCGGCTGCCACCGAACGTGGTGTCGTTGTCCGACCCGGCCGCCACCGACCCGGTGCTCACCGGCGCCAAGGCCGCCGCGCTGGCGCGAGCGCGCACGGCCGGACTGCCCATCGTCCCCGGGATCGTGCTCACCACCGCCGCGGCCCGCGGGCTGGCCGACGACGACGAGGCCACCGACCTCCTCGCGGCGGCGTGGACGGCGATGCGGGACAACGGCACCGGCCCCCTGGTCGTGCGGTCCTCGTCGACGGTGGAGGACCAGGGCCAGTCGTCGATGGCCGGGCTCTTCTACTCGGTGCTCGGTGTCGACACACCGGCCCGCTTCGCCGAGGCGGTGGCCGACGTCGTGCGTTCCGCCCACTCCGATGCCGTCGTCGCCGTCGCCGGCGACGGCGGCGCGCCCCTGGCCGTGCTCGTGCAACACCAGGTCGACGCCGTCATCGGCGGCGTGCTGTTCGGCGCCGATCCCGTCACCGGCCGCCAGGGCCGGCTGGTGGTGTCGGTGAGCCGCGGCACGCCCGACGCCTTGGTCTCCGGCCTGGTCAACGGCGCCCAGGCCACCCTCAACCACCGCGGCCGGATCCTGGCCTCCGACGGAGACGCCCTCCCTCCCGAGCTCGACGGGCGGGTGCGCCGCGGTCTGGCCGGCCTGGCGGCGGCGACGGCACGGGTGTTCGGCGGGCCCCAGGACATGGAGTGGGCCCTCGACCGCGACGGCACGTTGTGGTTGCTGCAGAGCCGGCCCATCACCACCACGGGCGCCGTCCTGCCCAAGCGGGGCACGGTCTGGGGTCCGGGGCCGGTGGCCGAGACGTTCCCCGCCCGGCTGCGTCGGCTCGAGGCCGACCTGTGGGTCGAGCCGCTGTCCGAAGGGCTCGAGCACGCCTTGCGCCTCACCGGCACCATCTCTCCCCGGCATCGCCGCAAGGACGCTCCGGTCGCCCGCACGGTCGGCGGCTGGGTCGTCGCCGACCTCGACCGGCTGGGCGCCAACCCGGTGCGCCGCCGCTCGTTGGTGCGCAAGCTCGATCCCCGGCCGCCGTCGTGGCGCCTGCGCGCCGCCTGGCGGGTCGGCCGCCTGGGGCTGGCCATCGGCGCCCTGGGGCGCGACGTGGTTCTGGCCGCCGACGCCGCTCTGGCCGAGGTTCCCGCCATCGACCAACTCGACGACACCGAGCTCGTCGGAACGCTGCTGGCGGCGCGGCGCTCGCTCGTGGCGCTGCACGCCCACGAGGCGCTGGCCGGGATGCTGGTCGACGACCAGCAGGCGGCGGCCACGTCGTCGGTAGTCGCCGCGCACCGCGCCCTGGCCGCCGGGCGTGCCCAGGGGTGGGGCGACGACGAGATCATCCGGCGTGAGCCGTCCGTGCTCGCCCTGCTCGTGCCGTCCATCCCGCCCCGAGATGAGCTCCCCGAGACGGCGACCCTCGACGAGCTCGCTCCTGCCGCCGAGGTCGCCGAAACCGATGCCGGCGTCGTGCGTGAGGCCCTCCGGCTGCGCATCCGGTGGACGCACGAGCTGCTGGCCCATCTCGCCCTCGAGGCCGGTCGGCGACTGGAGCAACGCGGCGTCCTCAACCGGGCGGAGTGCGTGGCCCACGTCGGTCTGCCCGAACTGCTGGCCGCCCTGCGGGCGCGCCGACCCTGCCCGCTGGAAGTCGTCCCGGTTGCAACTCTGGCGTCACTGCCCGACGCCTTCCGCCTGACGGCCCAGGGCGTCGCCGTGGCCCTGCCCCGCCGCCAGACAGGGACGGCCGCCGGGATCGGGGCCGGGGGCGGTCGGGGCACCGGTGTCGTGTGGGATGCGCGCAACGGCCGGCCGCCGGCCGGTGCGGTGCTCGTGACCCGGTTCCTCGAGCCCGGCTTGGCCGCTCACCTGCCCGGTCTGGCCGGGCTCGTGGCCGAGACCGGCAGCGTGCTCAGCCACCTGGCCATCGTGGCCCGCGAGCTGGGCGTGCCCACCGTGGTCGCCGCCACCGGCGCGCTCGAGCGCTACCCGGCCGGCACGCGTGTGGTGGTTGACGGCGCAACCGGCCAGGTCGAGGTGGTTGCCGAGCAGGAAGGAACAGAGCGATGACGATGCTGCGCCGTCTCGGTCTGGCGCTCGCCGTCGTCAGCATGGTGGCGACGGGGGTGTACTTCTTCGTCTACCTGACGCGCTGGGAGTGGAACCGGGCCCTGATCTCGGGGATGCTCCTGTTGATCGTCCAGGTGCTCGTGCTCGGCGCCGTCGTGCTGGGGCGCCTCGGGCGGCTCGAGCGGCAGATGTCGCTGGCGCCGGCACCAGCCCACGCACGCCGCCGGGCGGCTGGTGGTCACGGCCCGGTCGCCGGCTCGTCGCTCGAGCACCTGCGCCGCACCCGTCCGGAATCGACGCGGGCGTTCGCGTGGCTCGACCCGACCCGGTCGCAGGGCACCAACGTCTTCGTGCCGGTGCTCATGGGCGCCGGAGTGGTGGTCTCGGCGCTGGCCTGGCTGGTCGAGCGGATCGCACGGGTCGTGGCCCGACCGGGCATGGAGGTCGGCCTGGCGCGCTCGCTCGACTCCATCGCCTACCCCGACGCGATCCTGGCGGCCGACGACCACGTCCCGTCGGCGGTGGACCTCCTCGACGGCCCCGCGTGGGCATGGCGACGGTGAGCCGTGCGGACGCTGCTCGCCCTCGTCTTCATGGTCGCCATCGGTGCCGCCGCCGTGGACGAGTTGGCTGACCACACCCAGACCCGACCCGAGGCGGTCGACCCCACCAGCCGCGCCGACATCACCGTGGACGTCAACGTGCACGGGTACCGGGGTCCGTTCGAGGACGCCGCCCGCAGTCTGTGGGCGGTGTGTGGGCCGCAACTCGGTTCCCAAACCGAGGTGATCGGCGAGCCCGTGGTGGCCGACGGTGAACTCCGGGTCACGGTGTCGCCGGCGCCGGCGCACCACGCCCGCACGCGCCTGCGGGGCTGTCTCGACGACGTCACCCTGGATCGGGTGAAGGGCCACCTCGTGGCGGTGACACCGGTCCGCTGAGCCGGCGGGTGCAGGGCCGCCCTCACGTCTCGGCGCGAATTCCGCCATATGTGGCGGGAATCGCGCCGAGAGTTGAGCGGTCCGGGCGGCGGCGGGCGCCGCCCGGTCGGTGACGCCGTCGGGCTACTGTCCCCGCCGTGACCGGCACGGCGGGGGCGACGCTGGCCCCGCCCGCGGCCCCGCCAGGGGACGCCGAGGTCCTCGCCGACGTCGAC
>JBIOZN010000210.1:0-5520 GCA_044871175.1 Acidimicrobiales bacterium
CCGGCGGAAGACCAGGCGGTAGTCGATGATCCCGTCGTAGGCGAGCTCGTGCTCGGCGGCGACGGCGGCCAGGATCTCGAATCCGAGCTGGCGCCGGGCGGTGTCGATCTCCAGGGCCCCCGCCGAGGGTGCCCTTCCGTGCACGGCGATCTCACCGTCGGACACCAGGAACACCAGCTCGACGTGCGCGTCGGGCTCGCCCGCCTCGACGAGCGTGGAGCACAGCTCGTCGACGGCGATGCGGAGATCCTCGGCGTCGTCGATGCCGAACCCGGCCGGCACCGCGAGCGCGGCCGCCGCCAGCCGCGCCACCCGGATGTACTGGGTGTTCACCGGGACGAGGAGGCGCACCTCGCGTCGAGACGGCACGGATTCACTCTCGACGGGCGCGTCGGCGGCCGGCCGCGTCTCGACGCACCATGTCGCCGGGGGGACCCGGCTCGACCTCGACCAGACGACTGCCGTGCCGCCCGCCCGGCCGGGTCAGCGAGGCCCCCGGGAGCGCTTCGGTGGCGGCACGCGCATTGCCGCCGCCCTACCCGTCCCGAGGAGTGGCTAGACCGCGGCGCGTGGTGCGCGGTAGCACGCCCGCACGATCGTGGTGCCGTGATCGCGGGCGAACTCGACCCGCTCGGCCAGCAGGTGCACGATCGGCAGGCCACGCCCGCGGGTGGCGTGCACATCGGGCAGCTCGATGGGGATGTTCTCCAACTCGGCTTCACCCTCGTCACGCACCTCCACCACGGTTTCCTGGAGGTTCACGTCCACCCGCACGCCTACAGGCGCCGACGCCGACGGGCTGGCGTGCACCGCGTTGGTGGCGAGCTCGGAGACGATGAGGACGAGGTCGTCGACTGCCGCGGCCGGCAGCTTGTGGGCGACCAGGTGGTCGCGCACGGCGTGGCGCACGATGGCGACCTGCGCCGGCTCGGCGCGCACGACGACCTCCACGGAGTCGTCGGGACGCCCAGCCGACCGAGCGCGCGCGGTGGTCATGACCCGGCGCCGCGCCGCCGGTCGGGACACACCGACCGAGGCGTGAGGGCGGTCTGACGGCGACCACACAGGAGGGCGCTTACCCGGAAGGGCGCCGCGCGCATGCACCCAACTGGGGCCGGGAACGCGCCACGGCCGTCACGCTGGGTCGTCGTTGGTCGATCCGGCGGCCTCGAGGCGGTCCCGCATGCGCGCCAGCATCTGGCGCAACAGGCGCGAGACCTGGACCTGGCTGATGCCGACACGGGTGGCGATCTCCGACTGGGTGAGGCCGCCGAAGAAGCGCATGACGACGATCGAGCGCTCGCGAGGGGGCAGGTCGTCGAGCAGAGCCCGGATGGTGAGGCGGTCGTCGGCGCCCAGCAAGGACTCGTCGTCACCCCCGAGCATGGCGGCCGAGCCGTCCCCGCCGCGGTCCTCGTCCGTCGGGGTGGTCAACGGGACCGGCCGGTAGGCGCCGCCGGCCTCGAAGGCGGCGATCACGTCGTCGAGGCTGGCACCCAGCTCGGTGGCCAGCTCGGGCAGCGTCGGGGCCCGCCCGTGGCGCTGGCGCAGCACCTCACTCGCCTTGTTCATCTCGACGTAGAGGTCCTTGGCTCGGCGGGGCACCCGCACCGACCAGGTGGCATCGCGGAAGTAGCGCCGCAGCTCGCCCAGCACCGTGGGCATGGCGAAGGTGAGGAAGGGCGAGCCGTAATCGGGGTCGTAGCGCTCGACCGCCTTCACCAGCCCGAGCGCGGCCACCTGGCGGAGGTCGTCGACCGGCTCGCCCCGCCCGGCGAAGCGCCGCGCGCAGTAGCCGGCCACCCAGTCGTGGCGTTCGACGAGGTCATCCCGCAGGCGCTTGTCACCGGTGCGGCGGTAGGCGCGGAACCGCTCGGCGACCTCCTCGTCAGTCAGTGACGTCGGCTCGATCTTCGCCACGCCGCTTGAGGAGTCGGAAGGTGAGGTGGTCGTCGACCGGCTGCAGCTCGTGCTCGTCGGCCACGACGGCCAGGATCTCCTTGCTGAGCGACAGCCGGCGCGGGTCGAGATCGAGCGTCGGCCGAGCAGGGGTACGACCGGTGACCTCCACCACGCCGTCGTCGAAGCGGAAGGTCAAGGTGAGGGGTCCTTCCCCCGATCCCGCTTCCACCAATGTGGCGCACAGCTCGTCGACCCCGATGCGGAGGTCGTCGACGTCGTCCACCCCGAGCCCGGCCGGGGCGGCCACCCCCGCGGCCACGAGCCGGGCCAGGCGCAGGTGCTGGGTGCTGGTGGGCAGGGTGAGCTGGACCTCCTGGCCGCGGGCACCGTCGCCGGTGACGCTCACCCGTGAGGGCCCATCAGGTGCTCGCTGACCCCGGTCATGGCGAACAACCGCTCGGCCGCCCCCGACGCCCCCACGACGCGCAGTGAGCCGCCGGCGGCGTCGAGGCGGCTGCTCCCGTCGAGCAGCGCGGCCAGGCCCGAGGAGTCCACGAACGACACCTCGGTGAGGTCGACTTCCACGCCGGCGCCGGCGTCCACCGGTGCGGCCAGGGCCTCCTCGAGGTCACGGGCGGTATGGGCGTCGAGCTCGCCCCGCAACGACAGCCGCACCACCCCGCCGGGCTCGGTGCGCTGCTCGATGGCCAGGACGCGGTCGGACGCGGGGGTCTCCACGGCGTACGAGGGTAGTGGCGCCACCCCCGTTGCGTTCGCCCGGTGACGTGGTTTCGGCGACCGCGCGCTACCCCTGGTAGGTCGAGGTGCTCGCCTTCTGCTCGGCCGCGACCGCCGCTTCTTCCTCGGTGGTGGCGCCGGTGGTGGCCAGCTCACCCGAGGCGCTCTCGAGGTGCGCCCGCACGAACCACTGGTACTGCTCGAGGGCCTGGAGCTGCTCGATCAGCAGGTCCTGGGTGACCAGGTCGAGGTCGTCGAACTCGTCCATGGCGGCCCGGTGGTCCTGGATGACGCCGTCGTACACGACATCGAGGGCGCCGAGGTGGGCGGCGACGGTGTTGCGCCCCAAGGCGTAGTCGTCCCACGTGCGGCGGCTGACGATGCCGCCCACCAGGCCGTTGGGCGAGCCGCCGAGAGTGGCGATGCGCTCGGCCATCGTGTCGACGAAGCCGCGTACGCCGTCGACCTGGGGGTCGAGCATCTCGTGGACGCCGATGAACGTGGGCCCGACCACGTTCCAGTGGATGTGCTTCAGCGTCAACTGCAGGTCGATCAGGGCGTCGAGCCGTTGCTGCAGCCGGGAGATCACCCGGGCGGCCTGCTCGGTCTTGAGGCCGGGCACGGTGTAGGCGGTGGGGCCGTCGGATGTCGGTGTGGCCATCGGAACCCTCCTGGGGGGCGGCGTGGAGAGGCGAGCGGAAGTCGCGCCGTCGTCGGGCGTTCCCGCCCCTCACCGGCGGCATACCTGCACGCGAGGTGATGCACCAGACTGACGGCGTGGCGACCGCGATCCCCTACGTCCGTGACATCGACGTGTCCCCGGGTCGGGTGGACGTGCTGTCGCCCCGCATCCGGCGCGTCGTGGCCGCCAACCCGAGCAAGTTCACCTACACGGGCACGGGCACGTACCTCGTCGGCCACGGCGAGGTCTGCGTCGTGGACCCGGGCCCCGCCCTGCCCGCCCACGTCGACGCCGTGCTGGCCAGCCTCGAACCGGGGGAGCGGGTGGCCACCATCGTGGTGACCCACACCCACACCGACCACTCGGGCGCCGTCACCGCGCTCCAGGAGCGCACAGGGGCGCCGACCCACGGGTTCGGGCCCCACGGACCGGTGCCGCCCGACGATCCCGACGACCGCATCGTGTTCGGCGACCCCGAGGCCGACGCGTCGTCGCGGGACCGCTCCGGTGCCAGTGAAGAGGGCGCCGACGAGTTGCGCGAGGGCGCCGACACGACGTTCGTGCCGGACCACCGCCTGGTCGACGGCGACGTCGTGGCCGGCGAGGGGTGGACGCTGCAGGCGGTGCACACGCCCGGGCACACGTCCAACCACCTCTGCTTCGCCTTGGTCGAGGAACGGCTGTTGTTCACTGGAGACCACGTGATGGGGTGGTCCACCAGCGTGATCGCCCCGCCCGACGGCGACCTGCGCCAGTACCTGGCCAGCCTGGACAAGCTGCTCGACCGCGACGACGCCGTGTACTGGCCCACGCACGGGCCGGCGATCACCGAGCCGGCGGCGCTGGTGCGAGCCTTCCGGGCGCACCGGGCCGAACGCAGCGAGCAGATCCTGGAGGCCCTGGGGTCGGGACCGGCCACCATCGCCGAGCTCGTGCCGCGCGTGTACGCCGACGTGGCCAAGACACTGTGGCGGCCCGCCGCCGCCTCGATGTACGCCCACCTGCTGGCGCTGGTGTCCGACGGCGTCGTGACCGCCGACGGCCTTGAGGCCGCCGGCGGCACCGGCGGTCCGCCCCGCCGCACCGCCCGCTACGCCCTCAGCCGCACCTGAGCAGCCGCTGGCGGGTCAGCCCCGCGCGCTGGCGGGTCAGCCCCGCGCGCACCTGCCCGCCCGCGATAACGCGTCTCGGCGCGCCAGGAGCAGGTTTTGCTCGCCTGGGGCGCCGAGTGTTCCTGGTGCGCCCACACGCCCGGGCGAACTCGATCCGTCGGCGCGGCCCGGGGAGAGCGGGTCAGCGGCCGAGGGCGTGGCCACGGGCGTCGAACACCCGGGTGGCCTCGGGGTCGTGGCGCTCGAGCAGCGTGCGCGCCCGGCGGGCGGCGGCCTGGGTGTCGACGTGCACGGCCACGACCGCCCGTCCCTCGGCCACGTCGGCGCGCGTCGAGCGCCCGGCCTCGCTCTCACGCAGATGGGCGTAGGCACCGACCGCGCCGCCGGTGGCCCCGCCCATCCCGGCGCCCCCGATGACCGCGGAGAGGAGCCCGGCCCCGATGATCGTGCCGATCCCCGGGAGGGCCACCACGCCGGCGGCGCCGAGCGCGGCCCCGGCGGCGGCACCGAGGGCGGCCCCCTTGGCCGCCAGTCGGGTCCCCAGCCCCGGCGCGTCGACCGGCCCGCCTTCCAGCCGGCAGGCGCACGTCTCGCCCTCCCGGTGCAGCGCCACGTAGGACAGCGCGTCGGCCGGGAAGCGCTCGGCCGCGGCGGCCAGGGCCCGGGTGGCGGCCTCGCCGTGGGCGAAGACGGCCACCACGTTGTAGGCCCGGAACGGCTGGGGCACCGCGTCCTCGGCGGCGTGCTCACCCGGCCCGGCGATCTCGTCGGCCAGCCCGCTCAGGGTGGCGACCCCAGGGTCGTGGCTGCCACCCGTTTCGGCCATGGCCGAACCGTACTGTCCCCGGCCCTCGCCGCGCGCTACCGCGCGTTACGGTCCCGCGTCGCGATCCTCGTGGCCACGTCGAGGTCGGCGGCGGTGGTGATCTTCAGGTTCTCGTCCTCGCCGGGTACCACCACGACGCCGAGGCCGGGGACGAAGCGGGCCACGCACTCGGCCGTGTCCACCGCCTCCAGGCTGTCGGCGGCGGCCGCGTAGGCGGCCAGCAGCGGCGCCGCCCGGAACGCCTGGGGTGTCTGCACCCG
>JBIOZN010000211.1:0-25288 GCA_044871175.1 Acidimicrobiales bacterium
CCGCCGGCACCTCCACTCCCCTGGGAATCGACGGCCGGCGGTACGGGAAGCCGGCCCGTCCCACGAACGCGGACAGCTTGCCGCCCGAGCGCCGGGCGGTGCGCACCGCTCGCTCCGCCCGGCGCCACGCCACCAGCCGGGCCGGCGCCCCCGGCGCCCCCGACGCGCTCACCGGCGGTGCACCGTCCTGCCTTGGGCAGGGATCTGCACCGTAGAGGTGCAGATCCCTGACACGAAGGCCTCGAGCGCCCCGGCCGCTCTCACGTCACGTCCGCCAGCACGAGGGGCGGGCAGTGCAGATGGGTGATCGTCGGCTCCCGCCCGACGACGTCGGTGGCCAGCTCGAGCGCGTCGTCCAGCGTCGACGCCGGCGTGAAGCCCAGCCGCCGCACGGACCGGGGCTCGCCCCCCACGATGATCACCCGCCCGGCGTGCTGCATGCCGTGGGCGCCCCAGTACCACATGTAGAACGGGTGGACGCCGTGGTAGGCGTAGCTGGTGCGGTACAGGTGCCGGTACCACTCGTCCTCGGCAAAGCTGCGTTCGTACTTCTTCTCGATCTCGGCCGGGTCGGTGGTGTCGGCCAGCACCTGCTCGAAGAAGTCGATGTAGCTGGGGTGGTGCACGGGGTGGAACTCCCACGGCGTGGGATGGGTCATGATCACCACGCCGCCCTCGCGCACCAGCGGCCGGCCCCGGTAGAGGTTGAAGTAGTAGCCCAGCCCGGTGCACATCACCAGGATCGGGTTCATGATCGAGTGCACGTTGTAGGGGCAGATGAACGGCACCCCCATGGTGAGGATGTCGGTCTGCCCTTCCACCGGCGTGAGCTGCTGGCGGTAGACGTTGGCCGTCGAGACCCGGTGCACCGCCTCCACCTCGCCGCACTGCACCGACGTCATCTGGTGGGGCGCCTCGATGGATTGGAAGATGCGCCGGGCCAAGCGGTTCGGCGACCGCTTCAGCGCCGCGCTGGTGCCGAGGTACATGGCCCGGTCCCGCCCGCTCCACTCCCACTCCCGCTTGGCCAGGAACTCGAACGGGCTCGGGAACGTGTCGGTGTTGAGCGTCGTCTCGATCTGGAAGACCTTGACGCCGGCGTCGCCCAGCACCTTGCCCATGCGCCAGTTCGAGCTGTGCAGCTGGCTGGCCTCCTGGTCCATGAACGAACGGGAGTGCTGCATGGTGTGGACGTTGTGGTGGTGGCGCAGGCTGCGGTACGACGCCAGCCCCGTGGCCGTCGACTTCCACCCGCCGTCCATCGCCACCAGGTTGATGTTCACGTAGACGAGCAGGTCCGACTCCGCCGCCCGCCGGTTGATCTCGACCTCCTCGCCGTGGGGCGTGGTGCCAAGGAAGGCCATGCCGTCGGGGTCCTCGGCGTCGTGGTTGTAGAGCAGGCCCCGGGGCGCGAAGGCGTCGTACACCCGGTCGCCCACGGCGTGGCGCAGCTCGTCCTCGGTCATGCGCCGGTGGAGGGCGAGGGCGGCGATGAGATGCACGTCGTCCACGCCGGCGTCGGCGGCCAGGTCGAGCACCGCCTCGATGACCCGCTGGCGGACGTCGGGCCGGCGCATCGGCGGCAGCGGCAGGCTGACGTCGTCGAACGCGATGGTGAGCTTCATGCCCGGGAACAGCTGGGTCCGCAGGGGATCGGCGTCGATCGGGTGGTCGAGGGCGGAGCGGATGGCGCCGTCGATGTCGTCCAGCGGCGCCAGCGGCTCGGGCGGGTAGACGACCCGGCTGCGGCCGGCGGGCAGCTTCTCCAGCCGGAAGCCCTCGCCGTACCAGAACAGCGACGGCGGGGTGGAACGGTCGACGTCGAGCACGAACCCGGGACGGGGCATCAGTACATGCGCTCCTTCTCGTCGCGCAGGTCGAAGGCGATCTTCACCGCGCCGCGCCGGCCGGCGGCGGCGGCGTGCTCGATGGCGTCGCGGTAGTCGCGCAGGGGATAGCTGGCCGACACCAGCCGGCCCAGGTCGGCCTCGGCGACGAGCTCGAAGGCGAGGTCGAACGTGCGCCGCCGGGTGCCGTCGGGGAGGACCTCGGAGCCGTAGGCGTAGGCGCCCGCCAGCTGGGTCTCGCGGTGCCACAGCGTCGTGAGGTCGAGCTTCACGGTGGCGGGCATCCCCACCAGCGTCACGCGGCCACGGGGGCGGACGATCGCCAGGCTCTCGGCGATGGACGCCTCGGAGCCGACGCAGTCGATCACGGCGTCGGCCCCACCCGTGAGCTGGTGGTCGCCGTAGGCCAGGGAACCGGTGAGGCGGCGCACGAGGCGCCCGAGCTGGTCGGGCTCGCACACGGTGTCGGCCCCCAGCTCGCCGGCCCACCGCCGCTGCTCGGGATGCTTGGCGGCGGCGACGATCGTCCCGGCGGGGCAGAGGCGGCGAAGGGCCGCGATCGTGAGCAGCCCGAGCGTGCCGGCGCCGAGCACGACGACGAGATCACCCTCCCGCACGCCGGCGGTGAGGGCGCCGTGCACCGCGCAGGCCGTGGGTTCGACCATCACCGCGGCCTCGTCGCTCATGGATGGGGGCACGGGGTGCAACTGGGTCTCGTGGGCCACGAAGGCGGTGCTCCAGCCGCCGCCCGTGGAGCAGCAGTAACCCGTCTGCAGGCCGGGCTCGAGGCGGCCGAAGGCCACCCGCTGGCACCCGCCCAGGTCACCGGCCGCGCAGCTGGGGCACGGCGGGGAGATGCCCCGCGCCACACAGCCGAGCACGGGCTCGACCACGACCCGGGTGGCGTCGTCGCGCTCGCCCACGACCTCGTGGCCGGGAACGAAGGGGAAGCTCACGATGGGCTCGAAGTAGCGACTGGCGGCGGCATCGACGGTGGCCAGGTCGGAGCCGCAGATGCCCGTGAGCCGGGGCCGCACCCGCACCCAACCCGGCCCCGGCGCGTCGGGCGGATCGATGTCGACCAGCTCCAGGGGCCCGAACCGGGCGCCTCGTCCCGGCACGACCCGCCCGGCCACGTGGGCGGCGGCGAAGCGCACCGGCTTGCGGTCGATCTGCAGCGCCTTCACTGCCTCACCGCCGCCCCACGGGAGCGTTGGGACGCTTTTTGTCGCTGGACGACGCGAAAGTGACCCAACGCTCCGAGGGCCGCGAACGCCAGCCGGGCGCAATGGGCAGCAGAGGGCGGGGACCGCCGGGGGCCTTGTCCCAGTGCTCAACCAGCCAGCCCCGCTTGCGCGCCAGCGCGGCCAGGCGGGTCTCGGGGTTCACCGCCACCGGGAAGCCCACCGCCTGCAACATCGGGAGGTCGGACGTGGAGTCGGCGTAGGCCACGCTCTCCTCGGGGTCGAGGCCCTCGGCCGCGCAGTAGTCGACCAGGATCTGCGCCCGCGTCTCGCCCGTCGGCGGCGTCGTGACCAGCTCACCGGTGTAGGTGCCGTCGCCGTTGATTCCCATGCGCGCGGCGATGACCTCGTCGAACAGCGGCCGCAGCGGGGCCACCACGAAATCCAGCGCGCCCGTGATGAGCATCGTGCGGTGCCCGAGGGCGCGGTGGTGGCGCACCCGGCGGATGGCGGCCGGGAAGCTCTTGGTGAGCACGAGGGCGCTGAACAGCTCGGCCACGTCGGCGTCGATCTGGTCGACCGGCGCCCCCTCGTACCGGCGGTAGAACGAGCGCAGGAAGTCGCCCCGGTCCCGGCGGTCGAGGGCCAGCAGACCCGGCGCCTCCCGCAGCGTGCGCAGCACGTACCGGAGGCGGTCGTCGCCCGGCAGCCGGCGGGTGGCCAGCCACGAGTAGCTTTCCACCACGTTGGAGGCGATGAGGGTGTTCTCGAGGTCGAAGGCGGCGACGTGGCGCTCGGGCGACAGGACGTTGCGGCGCAGCCGGTCGGTGCGCTCGTCGCCGCGGGAGCGGCCCGGCGTCGTCTTGGCCCGGGCGTGCGCCACCACGCTGGGCAGGTGGACGTCGCGGATGTAGCGCCGCCAGTCGATGGCGCGCGGGTCGAAGCCGAAGGCGTCCCGATCGGCGGCCGGCAACCCGTCCCACAGGGCGAGCAGGTTGTCGACGCTGTAGATCGCCTCGCACTCGGCGTAGGCCCCGTAGAGCTCGACGTACGACAGCGCCCGCTCCACTTCGGTGCGGCGCTCCTCCAGCCGGGCCGACCACGCCGCCTGCCGGCCGCGCAGGGGCAGGGTCTGCAGCACCTTCTCGCTGCGGTCCACCACCGCCTTGGCCCGCTGCAGCTGCCCCTGCACCCGCCCCCGGCCCGGAAAGTGCCACTCGGGCGCGACGATGGGCTGGCCCTCGCTGTCGTAGAGCGGGTGCTCGGTGAACCACTCGGCACAGTTGTCCACCAGCGTGCGGTACTTGAGCGGGTTCACCGACCCGGACGCCACCTGCACGATGGGCGGTGCCTGCTCGGGGCCCAGGGCGGCCACGGCCAGCACCGCCCCCACCACGAGGTCGACAGGGATCACGTCGACGGTGCCCTCGGGGACGCCCGGGAACTCCTTCAGCAGGCCGCGGGCGTAGGAGATGATCACCGGCTCGGCCATGCGGAACCCTCGGATCCACCCCGGGCGCGGTTCGGCCAGCGCCGACTCGATGATCGACGGCCGCACGATGGTGACGGGCACGGCGCCCTTGGTCTCGGTCAGCGCCTGCTCGCCGAGAGCCTTGGTGTAGGCGTAGGCGTCGGGCCAGCCCAGGCTGGCGGCCCGGGCCCGGCCCGCCTGCACCATCCGGTCGGTCACCCACCGGTTGCGCAGCTGCTCGGTCTTGGCCGCCAGGGCCGGTGTACCCGCCGCCCCCAGCTCGCCCCGGGCGTCGTCCCGGAAGCGCTTGAGCTGGCGGGGGTGACGGCTGGCGTCGTCGGCCTCGGCCCGGGCCCGGCGGGCGGCGGCCACCTCGTCCCGCCACCGCAGGCCGAGGTCGTAGGGCCCCTCCGACACCAGCGCCTCGGGCGCCGTCCCCCGCCGGTTGCCGGCGACGTAGCACGTCGACACGGCGATCAGGTGGGGAGCGACGCCCAGCTCGTTGAGCGTGGCCGTCACCCGCGTGGGCCCCACCAGGTTGACCTCGACGGCGCCGTCGAGGGGCGAGTCGAACGACACCAGGGCGGCGGAGTGGATCACGGGGGCGCACGTGGCCAGCACGTCGCGGTCGGCGGGTGACAGCCCGAGGCCGTCCCGGCTCACGTCGCCGCTCAGGACCCGGACCCGCTCGGCGGCGAGGTTCTCGAGGGCGCGCGCCCCGCCCAGCTCGTCCCGGAGGCGGTCGAAGGCGTCGTTGCGCAACAGCTCGCGCCGCACCCGCTGGTCGGCGGTCGAGCGGCGGCCGGCGCGCACCAGCAGGACGACCTCGCAGCCGGGCACGGCCCGCAGCAGGCGCTCGACCAGCGCGGTGCCGAGGAAGCCGGTCGAGCCCGTGACGGCGACGCGACGGCCGGCCAGCGCCTCGGCGATCATCCCCTCCTGTCTACCATATGGTAGACAGCGGGTGTGGCCGTGGCCCTGCGCACCGACGAGCGCATCCTGGACACCGCCCTCGAGCTGTTCGCCCGGCGGGGCTACGAGGCCACCTCGCTCGACGCCATCGCCGGTGCGCTGGGCGTGCGCAAGCAGACGATCCTCTACTGGTTCGCCTCGAAGGAGACGCTCCTCGACGCCGTGCTCGCCCGCAGCGCCGACGAGCTGGCCGCCGCCGTGGAGGACGCGGTGGACGGCGCCGGCCCCGGTGTGGCCCGCATCGAGGCCGTCATGCGCACGGTGTTCCGCTTCGCCGTCCGCCGCCCGGCCCTGCTCGGGCTGCTCCGGGAGGCCGACCGCCTCGGTCCCGGCCCCACCGGAGGGCTGGCGGCCCGTCTGGCCCCGTTGGCCGCCCGAGCGGTGGCCTTCGTGCAGGGGGAGATGGCGGCGGGCACGATCCGCCGCGCTGACCCCCGCCTCCTGGTGGCCCTCACGTACTCGACGGTGGTGGGGGTGGCCGCCGACGCCGGGGTGCAGCAGGCCGTCGGGTGGCGGTCGTCGCCGGCCGAGCTGCGGCGGCTGCGGCGTGAGCTGTTCGCCTACGTGCGCGCCGCCGTCGCCCCCGCCGTCCCCGACGAACCCTGACGATTGACACTGCCGCCGGCGCCCCGACGGTGGCTCTGATGGCCCGATGGGGGAGATCGTCGTCATCGGAGGCGGCCTCATCGGGTTGACGAGCGGGCTGCTGCTGGCCCGTGACGGTCACCGCGTCACCGTTCTCGAGCGGGACCCGCAGCCGCCGCCGGCGCCCGACGGGGCCTGGGAGCGGTGGGAGCGCCGGGGCGTGAACCAGTTCCGCCTCCTCCACGGGTTCCTGCCCCGCTTCCGGCAGGTGCTCGACACCGAGCTCCCGGACGTGGCGGCCGCGCTGCTCGATCACGGCGCCCACCGGGCCAACCGCATCGTCGACGTCGTCGGGCGCCTCGGAGGCGAGGTGCAGCCCGGCGACGAGCGCTTCGACGCCGTCACCGGACGGCGCCCGATGGTGGAGGCGGTGCTGGCGGGCGTGGCCGAGCGTGAGCCGGGGCTGACCCTGCGCCGCGGCGTGGCCGTGCGAGGGCTCGTGGCCGACCCGGCGACGGTTCCGGCGACGATCCCGGCGACCGCCCCGGGGAGGGCGGGCGGGCCGGTACCCCACGTGGCCGGCGTCGCCCTCGAGGAGGGCGAGGTGGTGCCGGCCGACCTCGTGGTCGACGCCAGCGGCCGCCGCTCACCGCTGGCCGGGTGGCTGGAGGCGATGGGCGCCCGCCGGCCGCGGGACGACGTCGAGGACGTCGGCTTCGTCTACTACGCCCGCCACTTCTGCTCGCCCGACGGGTCCCTGCCCGAGGCCCGGACGACGCCCCTGCAGCCGTACGAGTCCGTGTCGATCGTGACCCTGCCGGCCGAAGGCGGCACGTGGGGCCTCGGCATCGTGGGCAGCGCCCGGGACACGGCCCTGCGGGGACTGCGGGACCCGGACAGGTGGGACCGCGTGGTACGGCACTACCCGTTGGTCGCCCACTGGACCGAGGCCGAGCCGATCACGGCCGTCGACGTCATGGCCAAGATCCCGGACCGGTTGCGCCATTTCACCGTCGAGGGCACATCCGTGGCCACCGGGGTGGTCGCCGTGGGCGACGCCTGGGGGTGCACGAACCCTTCGGTGGGGCGGGGTGCGTCCATCGGGGCGCTGCAGGCCACCTGCCTGCGCGACCTGCTGCGGGCGGTCCCCACCAGCGAGCGGCTCGCCCTGGTGCAACGGTGGGAGGAGCTCACGGAGGCTGTGGTGGCGCCCTTCTACCGGGACACACGCGCCTTCGACCGCCACCGGTTGGCCCAGATCGAAGCGCAGATGGCGGGCGTCCCGTACGAGACCGACGATCCGGGGTGGACCTTCGGCCAGGCCCTCGCCTATGGCGCCCGCTCCGATCCCGAGTTGCTGCGGGCGTTCGCATCCGTCGCCTGTGTGCTCGAGCGGGGGGTTGACGTCCTCGCCCGCCCGAGCGTCATGGCCAAGGTGCGCGCCCTCGGGCCTCCCGAACCGCTGCCCGGTCCGTCCCGGGCCGAGCTCCTCGGGCTGGTGGCCTGACCCCGTGCCGCCGCCGCCCCCGTTCGCGTGACCACCGGGTCGACCCGTCCAACGGAGTGGTGACGCCAGCGGGGCGGGCGAGTGAGACTGTCGGGGTGACCTGCGAGATCCGCATCGAGCGGGTGGACGCCACGCTGGGCGCCATCGTCACCGGCGTGCGCCTGGCCACGCTCGACGACGACGCCTGGGCCGCCGTCGAGGCGGCCTTCCACGAGCACGCCGTCCTCGTCTTCCCGGGTCAGCACCTGAGCGGCGAGGAGCAGAAGGCCTTCGGCCGCCGGTTCGGCCCGCTCGAGGACATCGGTGGGACGCAGGGGCTCACGCCCATCAGCAACCAGCACCGGGACGGGACGCTGCGGGCGGCCGACGACCCCGTGATGGCGATCCTGCAGGGCAACGAGGGCTGGCACACCGACAGCTCGTACATGCCGGTGGCGGCCAAGGCCTCCATGCTGTCGGCCCGAGTGGTGCCCGCCACGGGCGGGACGACACAGTGGGCCGACATGCGCGCCGCCTACGACGCGCTGGCGCCCGAGCGCCGGGCCCGGGTCGAGGGCCTGGCCGCCCACCACTCGCTGGTGTGGTCGCAGGCCCGTCTCGGGCACGCGCCGATGGCTGGGGGCTACGGGTTCCACGACGGGCCGGCGCCCTTGCGCCCGCTGGTGAAGGTCCACCCGGCCACGGGCCGCCGATCGCTGTTCATCGGCCGCCACGCCCACGCCATCCCCGGCATGGACGCCACCGCCGCGCTGGCCCTGCTCGACGAGTTGCTCGCCTTCGCCTGCCAACCGCCGCGGGTCTACGAGCACCACTGGCAGGTGGGTGACCTGGTCGTGTGGGACAACCGGTGCGTGCTGCACCGGGCGCGGCCGTGGGACCTGCAGGAGCCGCGGGTCATGCACCACACGCGCGTCTCGGGGGACCCCCGCACCGAGGCGGCCCTGGCGTGAGCCCCATCGCGGCCGTTCGGCATCGCCGTCGAGATCGAGGCGACGGTGCAGCTGCACGGCTGAGCGGCCGAAGCGGCCCGCTCCGACCGACGGACCGGGCGCACCCGCGGATGGTGGCCGCCGCCGCCGGGTAACAGCGGGTCATGCGCTACCTCGGTCAGTTGGTGCTTCGCCTGGTGCTCGGCTCCTACCTGGCGGTGCACGGTGCCCAGAAGTTGTTCGGTGCCTTCGGCGGCCACGGCCTCGAGGGCACGGGCAAGTACTTCGAGAGCATGGGCCTGAAGCCGGGCCGGCAGATGGCGGCGCTCTCGGGTGCCGCCGAGCTCGGCGGCGGCGTGCTCACGGCCACCGGCATCGCCCACCCGCTCGGGCCCGTCGCCATCGCCGCCGGCATGGCGGCGGCGGGGTCCTCACACATCCCGAAGGGCCCGCTCGGCATGGACGGCGGCTTCGAGCTGCCCCTCACCAACATGGCCGCCGCCGTCGCCCTGGCCGCCAGCCCGCCCGGGCCGCTGCGCCTCGGCCCCCGCCTGCCGCGCCGGTTGACCCTGGTCGTCACGGCCGGCGCCGCCGCCCTCAGTGGGTACAGCATCATGGCGATCCGCCGCACCCAGATGGAGCAGGCGGCGGCCGAGACGTCCACCACCGCCGCCGCCCAGGCCGAGGCCGAGGCCGCCCCCGCCGCCTCCTGATCCTCGGCGAGCCCGCCGCGCGGGTCACGGCGCGGTCAGTGCTTGGTGTTGTGCCGGCGGCGGGCGTGGCGCTCGAGGGCCAGGCCGACGAGGGCGTCGATCAGCGCGGGATAGGCGACGCCTGAGGCGGCCCACAGCTTCGGGTACATCGAGATGGGCGTGAAGCCGGGGATCGTGTTGACCTCGTTCAACAGGAAGCCCCGGCCGCCCTCCTCGTAGAAGAAGTCGACCCGGGCCAGGCCGTCGCACCGCAACAAGGCGAACACGCGCACGGCCAGCGCTCGCACCTCGTCGGCGGCCTCGGCGGGCAGCGGAGCCGGCACCAGCAGCTGGGCGCCATCGGTCTCGTACTTGTCCTCGTAGTCGTAGTACTCGCGGCCCGGGCGGATCTCACCCGCCACCGACGCCCGGGGATCGAGGCCGCCGAGCACGGCCACCTCGATCTCGCGTGCCACCACCGCTTCTTCCACGACGACCCACTCGTCGTAGGACAGGGCGGTGGCGATGGCGTCGGCCGCCTCGGCCTCGTCGTGGGCCTTGGTGACGCCCACCGACGAGCCCATGTTGGCCGGTTTCACGAACAGCGGCAGCCCGAGCTCGGCCACCATCTGGGGCACCGTCGTGGCGTCCACCTGGTCGGCGCGCCAGGCCCGCCAGCGGCACTGGGCCACTCCGTTGGAGGCAAGGACCTGCTTGGCCATGGCCTTGTCCATGGCGAGGGCCGAGGCGAGGACGCCGCTACCCACATAGGGCAGGTCGGCCAGCTCGAGCAGGCCCTGCACAGTGCCGTCCTCGCCGAGGGGGCCGTGCAGCAGGGGGAGCACGACGACGGGCTGGTCGGGGTCGTCCGGGTGCGGCGACGAGCCGTCGCCGCCCACGAGGGCGGGCAGCGGGTCGACGGGCGCCCCGCTGGCGGCGAGGGCGCGCGGCCCGCCCTCACCGGCGGCCAGCGCGGCGGTGGCGTCGGCCAGCAGCCACTGTCCCTCCCGGGTGATGGCCACGGGCACCACCTCGTAGCGCCGGGGATCGGCGGCCGCCACGACGTGGGCGGCAGTGACCCGGGAGACGTCGTGCTCGGCCGAGCGCCCGCCGAAGATCACGATCAGGCGGGTCCGGGGGGAGACCATGGTCCCAGGGTACGGACCCGGGCCGGGGGCGTTGGTGCACCCCTCGTGGACCCCCGGCCTGCGACTGGAGAGGCTCGGCCCGCCGCGGTGCCCCCTTCGCGGACGCCCGCCCGTGTACCGTCGGTCGGCCATGCGGTTCGCGGCCTCCGCTCTCGCCGCCGCCTGTGGCGCCTCGTTGGCGGGCCCCGACGTCACCGTCGACGGCTGCAACTACGACAGCCGCCAGCTCCGTCCCGGCCAGTTGTTCGTGGCCGTGGTGGCCGAGCGCGACGGACACCACTATGTCGCCGCCGCCGTCGCCGCCGGCGCGCCCGCGGTGCTGGTGTCGCGCCCGGCCGCCACCCTCGACGTGCCCGCCCACGTGGCCGTGCTCGAGGCCGCCGACACCGTCGCCGCCCTCGGAGCGTGCGGGGCGGCCGCCCGCGCCCGGCTGGACGACCGCGTCGTCGGCATCACCGGCAGCGTGGGCAAGACGAGCGTGAAAGACCTTGCCGCCACGGTGCTGGCCCGCCGGTTCACGGTGGCGGCCAGCCCGCTCTCGTTCAACAACCACCTGGGCGTGCCCGTCACCCTGCTCGATGCCCCCGAGGGCACCGAGGTCGCCGTGCTCGAACTGGGCATGAACAATCCCGGCGAGATCGCCGCCCGTTGCCAGGTGGCTCGGCCGACGATCGGCGTGGTGACGGCCGTGGGCGAAGCCCACAGCGGCCGGGTCGGCGGGCTCGCCGGCGTCGTGCGTGAGAAGGGGGCGCTGGTCGAGGCGCTGCCCGCCCGCGGGTTGGCGGTGCTCAACGCCGACCAGCCCGTGGTGATGGCGATGGCGGGGCGTACCGCCGCGTCGGTGCTGACGTTCGGGCGCCACGCCGGCGACGTGCGCGCCGAGGACGTCGTGCTGGACGACCAGGCCCGGCCCCGGTTCACGCTGGCGACGCCGTGGGGCCGCGCCCCGGTCGCGCTGGGCGTGAGCGGGGCCCACATGGCGGTGAACGCCGCCGCCGCCGCCGCCGTCGCCCTCCATCTCGGCCTCGGCGTGGACGACGTGGCCGGCGGGCTGGCGACCGCTCGCCTGTCGGCGTCGCGGATGGCGGTGCAGCAGGCGCCGTCGGGGGCAGTCGTCGTCGACGACGCCTACAACGCCAACCCGACGTCGATGCGCGCCGCCCTCGACGCCCTGGCGGCCCTGCCCGCGCGGCGCCGGGTGGCCGTGCTCGGGCTGATGGCCGAGCTCGACGAGGTCGAAGCGCACCATCGCGCCGTGGCCGCCCACGCCGCCGCCCTCGGCATCGAGGTGCACGCGGTGGCCACGCCGTTGTACGGGGTGGCGCCGTGGCCCGACGTCCAGGGCGCGGCCGCTGCCCTGGCCGACCTGGGGCCCGGTGATGCCGTGTTGGTGAAGGGCAGCCTGGTGGCCGGCCTGCGTCCCCTGGCCGCCCGGCTGCTGGCGGCTCGCCCCGCCGGCTGAGCCCGGCGCGCACGCGGCCTCAGACGAGCTCGATCATGGCCAGCTTGCCCACCCATCGCAGGTCGCACCACCAGCCGAGGGCGACGGCGACGACGGCGCCGACGCCGAGCACGAGGGCGGCGCTGGTGGCGTCGAGCAGGGGGCCGAAGGCGAGGGCGCCCAGCGGCACCGTGCCCCCGAAGGCCATGAACCACAGGGCCATGACCCGCCCACGGACGGCGTCGTCGAGGGTGCTGACGAGGACGGTGAGCATCGCCGTCGTCGTGCCGAAGTAGAGCGCTCCGACGACGAACAGCACGACGAAGGCCGGGGCCGGCTGGCGCACCAGCGCCAGCACACCGAGCGACGTGCCGAAGGCGACCAGGCCGGGCCGCACCAGTCCGGCCTTGAGCCGCTCGGCCAGCACGGTGCCCACGGCCAGGGCGCCCAGGCAGGCGCCCAGCCCGAAGGTCGCGTACAGCAGACCGTAGCCCAGGCTGTCGGATTCGAGGCCGAGCTGACGTTCGGCGATGGCTGGGAAGAGGCCGACGAAGGGCAGGCAGAAGAACGAGAACAGCGCCATGGTCATGAGGATCCGGGCTACGACCGGGTTGTCCCGGGCGGCCCGGAAACCGCCCACGAGGCGGGCCCGCACCCCTTCTTCGTGGCGGGCGGGGCCGGGCGGGAACCGCACCGAGACGAGGGCGGCGATGACGAACAGGAACGACACGGCATTGAGCGTGAACACCCACGCCGCCCCGAGGATCGGGAACAACAGACCGCCGAGCGCGGGCCCGATCACCCGGCTGCCGTTGATCATGGTCGAGTTGAGGGCGATGGCGCCGGGGAGGTCCTCGGGCCCCACCAGGGTGGGCAGGGCGGCGCCCCACGCCGGGGCGTTGAGGGCGTTGCCGATGCCGACGGCGAGCACACAGGCGCCGAGGGCCAGGCGCGAAGGCGTCCCGGTGACGAGGACGGCGAGCAGCGCCACGAACACGAGCTGGGCGGTCTGGCAGCCGATGAGCCAGCGCCGCCGGTCGACGGCGTCGGCCACCACGCCGCCGGGGATCGACAGCAGCAGCAACGGTCCCAGCTGGGCGAAGGTGAGGATGCCGACGAAGCCCGACGAACCGGTGAGGTCGTAGGCGTAGGCGCCCAGCACCACCGTCTGCATCCACGTCCCGACGTTGGAGGCGAACGAGCCCAGCCAGATCCGCCGGAACCGCTGGTGCCCGAGCGCGGCCCGCGCCGTGCCGGGGCGGGGAGGGCGGCGGCCGTTGGGAAGGGCGGGGACGAGCTGGGACATGGCGGCGGCGCTACGGGCGAGCGGGACGGCGAAGCCGGCGGGACGGGCGGGCGGACGGGGACGGCGGCGGCGAAGCCGGCGGGAGCCCGGCGGCGAGGGCGGCACTGGCCTGCAGCCGGGCGCAGAAGAGGTGGGCTTACGATCCTTCCATGCGCGTCCCGCCGGCCCGGAACGGCGGCGCGCCCGGGGAGCGCCTGGCGCTGGTGGCCGCCGTCGGCCTGGCCGGCTCGCTGGCGGTGGCCTGGTCCGCCTACGCCGTCGGTGTCCGGCCCGGTGGCGTGGCCCGCCCGCCCTGGCCGGGTGAGGGCTTGCTCCACGACACGATCGGGCTGCCCTCGCCCACGGCGGGCCGGTGGCTGTGGTACGGCGGCGTCCTCACCCTCGCATTGGCGTGGCTCGCCCTCGTGCGCGTGGTCGCCGGCGACGGCGGCGGCGCTCGCCGGCTGGGCACGGTGACGGCCACCGTCGTCCTGTGGGCGGCCCCGCTCCTGGTGTGCCCACCCGTCGGCAGCCGGGACGTCTACAGCTACCTGGCCCACGGCGAGCTGGCCGCCGCCGGCCTCGACCCGGGCGAGGTGACACCCAGGGAGGGGCTGGCGCCGGGCAGCCGCCCGCTGCTCGACGTCGACCGGACGTGGCGCACGGTCGTGTCGGCCTACGGGCCGCTGGCCACCGGCCTGTCCGAGGTGGCCGTGCGGGTCACCGACCACGACGTGCCCGGCGCCGTGCTGGTCGAGCGGCTGTGGGCGGCCGCCGGCGTGGCCCTGCTGGCCGGCGCCCTCGTGGCCCTGGCGCGCGACGGGCCTCGTTCGCCCGCACTCGTCCTCGCCGTGGCCGTCGCCAGCCCGATCGTGCTCGTCCACGTCATCGGCGGCGCCCACAACGAAGGCCTCATGGTGGGGCTGGCGGCCGCCGGCGCGGCGGTGGCGGCCGCCACCGCCGCCCACCCCGACCGCCGTCGGGTGTGGGCCGGCTGGGCCGCCGGTGTCGTCCTCGTGGGCCTGGGCGCGGCCGTGAAGGTGAGCATCCTCCTGGTGGCCGCCTACCTGGGCTGGTGCGCGCCCGGGCTGGGGCGCGAGGTGCGGCCCGTCGCCCGGCGCGTCGTCTACGGCGCCGCCGCCGGGGTGCTCGCCCTCGCCACCATCGGGCTCGTAGGCCGCGTCGTCGGTGTCGGCTGGGGGTGGGTGGGCGGAGCGGGCGCGGGCGGGAAGGTGCTCACGCTGCTGTCGGTGCCGGGCTCGCTGGGGGCGCTCCTGGCCGACCCCTTCACCGACAGCGTGCGCGAGCTGCAGCGCTCGGCGATCTACACCGGCGTGCGCGTGCTCGGCGTGGTGGCTTCGGTCGTGCTGGCGGCCACCCTGCTCTGGCGATCGCCCCGCCTCGGGCTCGACGCCGTCGGCTGGGCCTTGCTGGCGGTGGCCGTGCTCGGGCCTGCGGTGCACCCGTGGTACCTCGTGTGGGGCCTGCCGTTCCTGGCCCTGCGCCCCCAGGGGCGGGCCGAGCCGTGGCTGCTCGGCGCGTCGGTGCTGGCCGCCCTGTCCACCAAGCCGGCGGGCGGGGGCGCGTGGCCCAACCTCGGTCTGCAGCCCTGGCGCCTGCTGCTGGTGGCCGCCGCCGTGGCCGTCGGGTGGGCGGCGTGGCGGCGGTTCGGGTTCAGCCCAGCACCAGTTCCGCGTACCGCTGCAGCGCCGGCGGCGGACCCGACACCAGCATCGTCGTGATGCAGGTCTCCTCCCAACGCTGCAGCTCGTCGCGCACCTTGGCCAGCGGGCCGACAAGGGCGATGTCCTCGACCATGGCCAGGGGCACGGCCGCCTCGGCCTCTCCCTTCTTGCCCGCCAGGTAGAGCTCCTGGATCTTGGTCGCCTCGGCCTCGTACCCCATCCGGGCGAACACCTCGAAATGGAAGTTGGCGCCGCGAGCGCCCATGCCGCCGGCGTAGAGGGCGACGAACGGGCGGATGGCGTCGGCGCAGCGGTCGGCGTCGTCGCCGACCACGATGAACACGGGGGCGGCCACCTCGAAGCGCTCGGCCCGCGCCCGGGTGGCGTCGTCGTCGCCGGCGGCGGCGAAGCCCTCGGCCAGGCAGCGGCGGTAGTACGCGTCCTGCTTGGGCGCGAAGAACAGCGGCAGCCAGCCGTCGCCGATCTCGGCCGCCAGGGCGACGTTCCTGGGCCCCTCGGCGGCCAGGTAGATGGGCAGGTCGGGCCGCAACGGATGCACGGTGGACTTGAGCGGTTTGCCCAGCCCGAGGCCGGTGCGTGCCGGCAGGTCGTAGTGATCGCCGTGGAACTCGACGGGACTGTCCCGCCGCAGGATGGCCCGGATGATCTCGACATACTCCCGCGTGCGGGCCAGCGGCTTGGGATAGGGCTGGCCGTACCAGCCCTCCACCACCTGGGGACCCGAGGCGCCCAGCCCGAGGATGACGCGACCACCGGACAGGTGGTCGAGGGTCATCGCCGCCATGGCCGTGGCCGCCGGCGTGCGGGCCGACAGCTGCACGATGCCGGTGCCCAGCTTCACCCTTTCCGTGCGGGCGCCCCACCACGCCAGCGGCATGAGGGCGTCGGAGCCGTAGGCCTCCGCCGTCCAGATCGAGTCGTAGCCGAGGCGCTCGGCCTCGCCGATGGCCTCGGCCGCCCCTGCCGGCGGCCCCGAACCCCAATAGCCCGTGCTGTACCCCAAGCGCATGGACGGCGACCGTAGGCGAGGGGCACCGTCCTAGGCTGCCGGGCTCGTGATCGTCGCCCTGGCTCGCCTGGCCGCCGAGCCGACCGAGGCCGAGATCGCCGACGCCTGCGGCGACAGCGGCTGGTGGTGCGAGCGCGTCTACCACTGGACCGACAACAAGGCGGTCGCCCAGGCGGCGGGCTGGATCGTCGACGTCCCGCTCAAGGTCGTGCTCATCCTGGTGGTGGCCTTCGTCGTCAACCGGGTGGCGCGCCGGGCCATCCAGCGGGGAGCCGATCGCCTGGCCGAGACCCACCGGGGCCGGCTGGCCGAGTTGCGGGACAAGGCGCCGGACGTGCTGGTGGCGCCGCCCGACGCCCGTACCGCAGCCCGGCTGAACACGATGACCGGTGTGGCCAAGAGCTTGGCCACGGTGCTCGTGTTCACGATCGCCTTCATCATGATCCTGGGCACGCTGGGCATCTCCATCGGGCCGCTCATCGCCGGCGCCGGCATCGCCGGCATCGCCCTGGGGTTCGGCGCCCAGAGCCTGGTGAAGGACTTCTTGTCGGGGCTGTTCATGCTGCTCGAAGACCAGTACGGCGTCGGTGACGTCATCGACGCCGGTGAGGTCGGCGGCGCCCGGGTCGCCGGCGTGGTGGAGTCGGTGTCGCTGCGCTCCACCCACCTTCGCGGGGACGACGGAACCGTCTGGCACGTGCCCAACGGCGAGATCCGCCGCATCGGCAACCTCTCCCAGCAGTGGTCCCGGGCGGTGCTCGACATCGCCGTCGCCCGGGGGAGTGACGTCGACCGGGCCAGCCAGGTGATCGAGTCGACGGCCCAGGCGGTGGCCGCCGAGCCGGGGTGGGCGGACCGGGTGCTGGAGCCGCCGAGGGTGGGGGGCGTCGAGGCGGTGGGCGCCCAGGGCATCGTCATCCGGCTCGCCGTCAAGACCACGCCGGGGGACCAGTGGGAACTGCTGCGCCAGTTGCGCGTGCGCATCATCGACGCGCTCGACGCCGCCGGCATCGCCATCCCGCTGCCCGGGCCCGGTGCCAGCCCGGCTTCGTGACGAGTTGGGGTCGTCCTCCGACCTCAACTCTCCAGAGACGGCCTACAGCAGGGTGGCGGGGTCGGCGCAGGCGACGCCCAGGAACTCGGCTACGGGCTTGTTGGTGACCGAGCCGGCGACGGTGTTGTAGCCGGCGGCGAGGACTGGGTCGGCGGCACACGCCGCCGCCGGGCCCTGCACGGCCAGCTCCACCACGTAGGGAAGGGTGGCGTTGGTGAGGGCGTAGGTGGAGGTGTGCGGCACCGCCCCGGGCATGTTGCCCACGGCGTAGTGGATGACCCCGTGGAGCTCGTACACGGGGTCGGTGTGCGTGGTCTCGTGGGTGGTCTCCACGCAGCCGCCCTGGTCCACGGCGACGTCGACGATCACCGCGCCCCGCTTCATCGAGCGCACGATGTCCTCGGTGATCACCACCGGCGCCCGCCCGCCGGCCACCAGCACGGCGCCGATCACGAGGTCGGCGTCAGCCACCGTGCGCTCGACGGTGCCGGTGTTGGACGCCAGCGTGGAGATGCGGCCCTTGTGGATCTGGTCCACGAACCGCAACCGGTCCACGTTCTTGTCGAGCAGGTTGACCTCGGCCTCCATCCCGGCGGCGATCCACGCCGCGTTCCACCCCACGTTGCCCGCCCCCAGCACGACGACGCGGGCCGGCTGCACCCCCGGTGCCCCGCCCATGAGCACGCCCCGGCCGCCGTTGTGGCGCTCGAGGTAGTGGGCGCCGACCTGGGTGGCGATGCGCCCGGCCACCTCGCTCATGGGCGCCAGCAGGGGCAGCGTGCCGTCCCTGGCCTGCACGGTCTCGTAGGCGATGGCAGTGGTGCCCGCCGCCAGCAGCGCCTTGGCCACCTCGGGGTAGGCGGCCAGGTGCAGGTAGGTGAACAGGACGAGGTCGCGGCGCAGGAACCCGAACTCCGACGCCTGGGGCTCTTTCACCTTCACCACCATCGCCGCGGCCCACGCCTCCTCGGCGGTGGCCACGATCTCGGCACCCGCCCGGGCGTAGGCGGCGTCGGGGATGGCCGAGTCCTCGCCCGCGCCGGTCTCCACCATCACGGTGACCCCGTGCCAGCGCAGCTCCCGCACGCCGTCGGGGGTCACGGCGACGCGGTGCTCGGCCGTCTTGACCTCCCTGGGCACCCCGACGGTGAGCATGGCATCCCTCCCGATCAGCGGGCGCCCCAGGCGTAGGTCTGCTTGACGAGGCGCAGGTAGATGAACGTCTCGGTGGACCGTACGCCGGGCACGGTGCGGATGCGGTTGCCCAGTTCGAGCAGGCGCTCGTCGTCGGTGACCACCACCTCGGCCAGCAGGTCGAAGCTGCCGGCGGTGATGACGACGTAGTCGACGTCGTCGATGGCCCGCAGCTGCTCGGCGATGGGCGTGGTGTCGCCCTCCGTGCGGATGCCGATCATGGCCATGCGCCGCAGGCCGAGGCTGAGGGGGTCGGTGACGGCCACCACCTGCATGGCGCCCGAGTCGATCAGCCGCTGGACCCGCTGGCGCACGGCGGCCTCGGAGAGGCCGACGGCCGCCGCCAGCTTGGTGTACGGCATCCGGCCGTCGCCCTGCAGCTGCTCGACGATGGCCCGGTCGAAGCGGTCGAGCGGTGGTTCGGCGCGGGCCGTCATCAGCTCGTCTTCACCATGACGTGCTTCAGCTCGGTGTAGGCCTCGATGGCGTAGACCGACATGTCCTTGCCCACTCCCGAGCGCTTGAACCCGCCGTGGGGCATCTCCGACACCAGTGGACCGTGGTCGTTGACCCACACGGTGCCGAACTGGAGGGCGTTGGCCACCCGCAGGGCACGGCCGACGTCACGCGTCCACACGCTGGCCGCCAGGCCGTAATCGACGCCGTTGGCCCAGGCGATCGCTTGGGCTTCGTCGGCCACCCGCTGCACGGTGATCACCGGCCCGAACACCTCGCGCTGCACGATCTCGGCGTCCTGGCCGACGCCGGCGACGACCGTCGGCTGGTAGTAGAAGCCGGCCCGCTCGACCGGCCCGCCGCCGGTGACGGCGGTGGCCCCGGCGGCCAGGGCCCGCTCGACGAAGGCCGCCACCCGCTCCCGCTGGCCGGCCGAGACGACGGGGCCGAGCTCGGTTGCGCCGTCGGCGGGGTCGCCGATGGTGATCTTCTCGCTCGCCGCGGCCAGCCCGGCGACGAGCTCGTCGTGGACGCGTGGCCCGGCCAGCACCCGGCAGGCGGCGGTGCAGTCCTGGCCGGCGTTGTAGTAGCCGAAGGCGGCGATGCCGGCGACGGCCGCGTCGAGGTCGGCATCGTCGAACACGACGGCGGGCGCCTTGCCGCCGAGCTCGAGATGCACGCGGGTGAGGTTGTCGGCCGCCGCTCGCATCACCGCCGTGCCGGTGGTGACCTCGCCGGTGAGCGACACGATGGCGACCCGGGGGTGGCGGACGAGGGCTGCCCCGCAGCGCTCGCCGTCGCCGCACACGACGTTGAAGACGCCGGGCGGGAAGAGCTCGGCCGCCAGCTCGGCCAGCCGCAGGGCCGACAGGGGTGTCAGCTCGGAGGGTTTGAGCACGACGGCGTTGCCGGCCGCCAGGGCGGGGCCGATCTTCCAGCCCGCCATCATCATCGGGTAGTTCCACGGCGCGATCAGCCCGGCGACGCCCAGGGGCTCGCGGCGCAGGATGGAGGTGTAGCCGGGCAAGTACTCGCCCGGCGCCTGGGTGGCCAGGGCGCGGGCGGCTCCGGCGAAGAACCGGAGGTTGTCGACCAGGACGTCGACCTCGGGCGGGGTGACGGCGATGGGCTTGCCCACGTTGGCGCTCTCGAGGGCCACCAGGGTGTCGCGGTCACGCTCGACGGCATCGGCCAGGGCGAGCAGGGCGGCGGCCCGACCGGCCGGCGCCGTGGCCGCCCACGCCGGGAAGGCCTGCGCCGCCGCCCGCACCGCGCGGTCGACGTCGGCCGGCCCCGACGACGCCACGGTCGCCATCTCCTCGCCGGTGGCCGGGTCGATCACGGGGTCGGTGCGCTCGTCCTCGGCGGAGACGAACGCGCCGCCGATGAAGTTCTGCGTCGGGACGGCGGGAGCGGCGGCGGCCATGGGGCCGATCATCGCGCCCCGCCCGATCGGCGCGTACCCTCCGGGCGCGCATGCGTGTCGTCGTGGTGGGGGCGGGGATGGCGGGGCTGGCCGCCGCGCTCGACCTCAGCGGCGCCGGCGTCGACGTGGTGGTGATGGAGGCGGGACGTCGGCCCGGCGGTCGCGTCCGCTCCGTCAGCGCGCCCTTCGGGGACGGGCAGGTGGCCGAGACCGGAGCGGAGTGGGTCGACGGCCACCACGGCGAGGTGCACCGCCTGCTCGCCCGGTACGGGCTGGCGCTGGAGGGCGGCGGCCGGCCGTGGGACCGCCGGCGCACGGGCCTCCACGTCGACGGCGAGCTCCTCGGCGCGAGTGAGGTCGACGCCCGCCACCCCGTCCGGCGGGACATCGAGCGCTACGAGGACGTCGTGGCTGAGCTGGCGGCCGAGATCGACGACCCCGCCCACCCGCTCGCCCACCCTGCGGCGGCCGTTCTCGACGCCCGCTCGGTGGCCGACCTGCTGGACGAGCTGCGCCCCGGGCGGGTGGGGCGGCTGGTGATCACCCGGTCGGTGCAGGGCGAGTTCGCCTGTGAGCCCCGGCAGCTCAGCTTGCTGTTCCTGGCCCAGCAGCGCGCCCTCACCGCCCTCGTGCCGGGCACCAGCCTCGCCCACCGGGTGCGCGGCGGGCTGAGCCAGCTGCCGGCGGCCATGGCGGCCGAGCTGGGCGCCCGCGTGCGCTACGGCGCGCCGGTGACGGCCATCGAGACCGGCCGGCACGCGGGCGGGGCCGTCGCCGCCGCGGCCACGAAGGCCGGGGCCGTCGCCGGCACCGCCACGGCCGCCGGGGCCGTCGTGCACACGCTCGGCCACCCGCATCCCGCCGACCACGTCGTCCTGGCCTGCTCGCTCCCGGCGCTGGGCCGCATCGCCTGCGACCCGCCCCTGCCGGCGGCGCTGGCGGCGGCCGTCGCCGGCCTCGGCTACGGCACGGTCACCAAGACCGCCCTGCAGTACCCGCGGCGCGCCTGGCCGCCGGGCGCCTGGGTGACGACCGAGCGGGACGTGCAGCGGGTGTACGAGGCCACCGGCGACCAGCCCGGCGCCGGCGGCATTGTCATCGCCTACACCGGCGGCGACGGCGGCGTGGCCCTGGGCCGCCGCCCCGAGCCCGAGCGCATCGCCTCCGTGGCCGCCGACGTGGCCGCCGTCCTCGGCCTGCCCCCGAGCCTCGTGCCCGTCGGCGTGAGCCGGGCCTGGGGCGCCCACCCTCGCTACGGCGGCGCCTACGCCGCCTACGGCCCCGGCCAGGTGGCGGCGGCCTGGGACGCGCTGCGCCGCCCGCACGGGCGCCTGCACCTCGCCGGCGAGCACGCCGCCACCTGCACCGGCTACGTCGAGGGGGCCATCGAGAGCGGACGGCGGGTCGCCGCCCGCCTGCTCGCCGCCGGCTAGGGCTCAGGGCTGGGGGCTGGGGGCTGGGGGCTGGGGGCTGGGGGCTGGGGGCTGAGGGCACACTGGGGCCCGTGGCCACCACCTGCACCCACCTCGACGCCATCAAGGTTGACAGCGCCAACAGCACGGGCTGCGAGGAGTGCCTGGCCCTCGGGCAGCGGTGGGTCCACCTCCGCCGCTGCACCTCGTGCGGGCACGTCGGCTGCTGCGACAGCTCGCCCGGCCGCCACGCCACCGCCCACTTCCGGGCCACGGCCCATCCCATCGTGCAGAGCTACGAGCCCGATGAGGAGTGGCTGTGGTGCTATGTCGACGAGCTCGGGTTCGAGGTGAGCGGCCAGCGGGCCTCGCCCGCGCACCCCTGACCCTCCGCTTGGGTGACGGTTCTCGTGACCTGCTCACGACAACCGTCACGCAAGCGTGCTCACCCCGGCTTCTGGGCGCCGTAGGCCAGCAGGTAGCACTCCTCGGGTGTGCCGTACACCCCGACAAAGGCGGCCGCCGACTCGATCGAGAACACGCCCGTCGCCACGGCGTCGCCGCACCAGTTGAGGCCCTTGCGCTCCCGCACGTCGAACCCGGCACCTTCCAGCTTGGCCACCATCTCGGCATGGCCGTACTCGACCTTGTGGTCGGGGTTGATGAAGCCGGGCTGCTGGATGCGGCACACGGGACCGTTGGGCGTGTCGAGGTAGAACCATCCGCCCGGGCGCAACACCCGAGCCACCTCGGCCAGCACCTTGTCGCCGTCGGCCTCGGTGACGTGCTCGAAGGTCTGGCCCGAGTAGACGAGATCGAAGGTGTGGTCGGCGTAGGCGCCCAGGTCGGCCATGGAGTGGTAGCGGTAGCGCACCGGCCCCAGCGCGCTGAGGTGCTCGTCGATGGGCGCCGAGTGCGTGTAGATGTCGTGGCGTTCCTCGTGGGGCAGGTCGACGATGACCAGCTCGTCGAACACGTAGGGGTAGCCCATCGTCACCATCGCGCCCGCCGGGTCGGATTGATGGGTGCCGCCGAGGTCGAGGATGCGGGCGGCCCGGGGGAAGCCCCGCACGAAGTCGCAGCGCGACAGGTGCAGCGAGGCCAGCAGTTTGCGGGGGCGGATGCGCCCGCGCGCCTCCATGGACCAGCGCAGCTCGTCGACGATGTCGCCGCGCGCCATCGTGCCGGCGGCGAGGGCGCCGACGTAGTGCGCCCACCCGCCCTCATCGGGTTCGCGGTCGAGGACGAGGTTGTAGGCGGCCCGCACCCAGGCGCGGTCGTCGAGTTGGGCGCCCACGCCGTCGTCGGCCGGCGCCGGGCTGACAACGGGAATCGGTGGCTCCTCGGCCGGCGCCGTCGCCTGGTGGACGTACGCCCGGCCCCGCTCGAAGGCGGCGGCCACCGTCGCCCTCACCGGCCGGCGCGGCACGCGGAGCTCCTCGGGTCGGCGGCGGGCACGGGGCGCCATCGTAGGATCGCCCGGGCCCGGCCGGCGGGCGGCCGCTACCCTTCGCCCTCGCATGCCGTCTCGTCGCGCGCCGCGGATCGCTCTCGCCCCTGACGACGCGCCGGGGTGGATGGCCGAGGCGGTGCGGCGGGGCGGCGCCCAGCTCGTCGCCCCGCCGGAAGCCGAGGCGGTGGTGTGGGGCTCGCCCCTCGACGCCCGGGGGCTCACCGCCGTGCTCGCCCGCGCTCCCGGCGCCCGCTGGGTGCAGCTGCCGTGGGCGGGCGTCGAGCACTTCGTCGGGATCGTGGACGACGAGCGCCTCTGGACGTGTGGGAAGGGGGTGTACGCCGAGCCCGTCGCCGAGCTCGCCCTCGCCCTCGCCCTCGCCGGGCTGCGCCATCTCGGGCCCTACGCGCGGGCCACACGGTGGAGCCCGCCGGCGGGCGCCAACCTGCTGCACGGCCGGGTCACGGTGCTGGGCGGGGGCGGCATCACCTCGGCGCTGCTGCGCCTGCTCGTTCCCTTCGACGCCCACGTCACCGTCGTGCGCAACCGGGTGCAGCCCCTCGACGGGGCCGATGTCGTCGTCGACGCCGATCGCCTGTACGAGGCCCTCCCCGGGGCCGACGTGGTGGTGCTGGCGCTGGCGCTCACCCCCGACACCGAGGGCATCATCGGCGCCGCCGAGCTCGGGATGATGGAGCGCCATGCCGTGCTGGTGAACGTGGCGCGGGGCCGTCACGTGGTCACCGGCGAGCTGGTCGACGCGTTGCACCAGGAGCGCATCGGGGCCGCCGGCCTCGACGTCACCGACCCCGAGCCGCTCCCCGAGGGCCATCCCCTGTGGTCCCTGCCCAACTGCATCATCACCCCCCATGTCGGCAACACGCCCGAGATGGCCCAGCCCCTGCTGGCCCGGCGCATCACCGACAACGTGCGCCGGTTCGCCGACGGCGAGCCACTGCTCGGCCCCATCGACCCCGAGCTGGGCTATTGAGCCATCCGCTCGACGCGCCTGAGGCGGCCGCCCTCGTCGGGCTGCTGGCCGACGACGACCGCCGGCGGGTCGTGGCCGCCCTCGTCCTGGGCGCCACCGGCTTCGACGCCGTCGTGGCCGCCTCCGGGCTCGACGCCGGCGCCGCCGGGCGCGCCCTGGCCCGCCTGGTCGACGGCGGGCTCGTGGAGCGGGGCGGCGACGGTGGCCTGGTGCTGCGGAGCGAGGCGTTCGGACGGGCGGCCCGCGCCGCCGCCCGGTCGTCCCCGCCCGCGGCCGTCGCGCCGAGGTCCGCCGATCCTGAGGTCGACAAGGTGCTGCGCGCCTTCGTGCGCGACGGCCGGCTCGTCTCGATCCCGACCGTGCGGCGCAAGCGACTGGTGGTGCTCGAGCGCCTGGCCCAGGACTTCGAGCCGGGGCGGCACTACCCAGAGGTCGCCGTCAACCACGTCCTGGGCCGCTGGCACCCCGACGCCGCCGCCCTGCGCCGCTACCTGGTGGACGAGGGCTTCCTCGACCGGGCGGGCGGCGAGTACTGGCGCTGCGGCGGAGCAGTGGAAACCGCGCCGGCGTGGGAGCAGCCATGCGCGACCCCTTCGAGCTAGCGGCCCCCGGGCCCCCGGCGCTCGGCGGCGCCCGCCCGTGGGAGGACCTCACGGGCGAGCTCGGGCGCGCCCTGCGCCGGGGGGAGTTGCGGCTGCACTACCAACCCACGGTCGACCTGCGGGACGGCACCGTCGTCGGCGTCGAGGCGCTCCTGCGCTGGGCCCACCCCGACCGGGGCGAGATCGACCCCGAGGCCTTCCTGCCCCTCGCCGAAGACACCCCGGTGATGGTCCCGCTGGGCATGTGGGTCGTGGAACAGGCGGTCGAGCACGCCGCCCGGTGGCGGCGGCACCTCGGGCGTCCGCTGCGGGTGTGGGTGAACCTGGCGGCGTCGCAGCTCAGCGCGGTGGCCGAGATCTCCTCGACGCTGGTCCGGGCGCTCGAGCAGCACGACGCCACGCCCGACCTCATCGGCTTCGAGGTCACCGAGTCGACCCTGATGCACTCCCTCGACGACGCCGTGAGCGCCATCCGCTCACTGCGCGAGCTCGGGGTCGACGTCGCCCTGGACGACTTCGGCACGGGTTATTCGTCGCTCGCCTACCTCCGCCGGCTTCCCGTGACGACGGTGAAGATCGACCGTTCGTTCGTCTCGGGGATGGGGGGCTCGCTGGCCGACGCCGCCATCGTCGAGGCCGTCATCGACCTCGCCCACGCTCTCGGCCACGGCGTGCTGGCCGAGGGCGTCGAGGAGCGCCGCCAGGCTGAGGACCTGCTCGCCCTCGGCGCCGACCGGGCCCAGGGCTTCTACTTCTCGCCGCCGCTGCCGGCCGAGGAGGTGGAGGAGTTGCTGGCGCTGCCGTGGTGCGGGGTGAAGGGGCCCGAGGGGGCGGCCCCCGCCCTCGACCGGCGGGCCGACCGCCTCCCCGGCGCCGGCGGCCCGCGCGCCCGCCTGCTGCTCACCGCCCTCGACTCGGTGAGCG
>JBIOZN010000212.1:0-2532 GCA_044871175.1 Acidimicrobiales bacterium
CGCCCTCATCGAGCACCTCGTCGGCTATGTGGAACCGGCGGTGGCGGCCACCGTGTACGAGCGCTCAGACGGCAACCCCCTCCTCGTCGAGGAGCTGTGCGCCGCCGGGCCCGGCAGCGAGGGCGTACGCGGGCGGCTGGTGGACGTGCTGCTCGCCCGGGCCGACCGGCTGTCGGCCGCCGCCCAGGCGGTGGCCCGCGCTGTCGCCGCCGGGGGCCCGGCGGTGGACGAGGATGCCCTCGACCAGGTCGTAGAAGGCACGGGAGACGTCGGCGACGGCATCGGCCGGGGCGCCGACGGGCTGCGGGAGGCGCTCGACCACCACCTCCTCGTGCGCGACACGGCCAGCGGCACCGTGCGCTTCCGCCACATCCTGGTGGCCGAGGCGGTGTACGCCCAGCTGCTGCGCCGGGAGCGGGCGACCCTGCACGCCCGCTGGGCCGAGGTGCTGAGCGGGCGGGGCGACGATCCCGCCGTCGTCGCCCACCACTGGACCGAGGCCGGGCACCACGAACGCGCCCTCGCCGCCAGCGTGGCCGCGGCGCGCACCGCCGTGCAGGCCCTGGCCGCCCACGACGCCCTCCGCCACCATCGCAACGCCCTGCGCCTCTGGGGCCAGGTCGACGATCCGGCCCGCGTGGCCGGCCTCCCCCATGTCGAGCTCTGCCTGCGGGCGGCGGAGGCGGCCAACTGGGCGGGCGAGCCCGAGGTGGCCGTCGAGGCCGTCGACCTCGCCCTCGCCCCCGGGGCCGAGCCCCTCGATCCCATGGTGCGGTCGGTGCTGCTCGAGCGCAAAGGCTGGTACCTGCTCCGTCAGGGCCGCAACGCGCCGGCGCGCACCGCCTATGCCGCCGCCGTGGAGGGCATGCCGCCCGACGCGCCCCCGGCCGTGCAGGCGCGAGTGCTGGCCGGCAGCGTGCGCATCTGGGAGCGCGAGCACGACCACGCCCGCGCCCTGTCCACCGGTGAGGCGGCCGTCGAGCTGGCGGTGCGGGCCGGCTCGGTGGCCGAGGAGGGTCAGGCCCGGTACATGCTGGGGCGCGCCCTGCTGGCCGTCGGCGACGACGAGGGTGCCCTGGCCGAGCTGGCGCTGGCCGCGGCCGCCGCCGAGCGGGCGGGCGAGGCCGTGAGCCTCACCATGGCCCTGCTCGACCGGGCCGACACGCTGGCCGCGTCCGGGCGCTTGGAGGAGGCGCAGGCCGAGATCGAAGCCACGGCGGCGCGACTGCGGGCGGCCGGGAGGCGCGACCCCGACGCCCTCCTGGCCGCCGGCGTGGAGGGCAGCGTCCTGTACCGCCTCGGGCGACTCGACGCCGCCCGCCAGGTGGCCGAGACCATCGTGGGTGAGGCCCGGTCGCCCGTGACCCTCGCCCTCGGGCACCTGCTGAGCGGGCTGTGCCGGCTCGACGCCGCCGCCCTGGGCGAGGCCCGTGAGCATCTCGAGCTGGCCCGGTTCCTCGCCGCCCCCCTGCTCGACGGGCGGGTCAGTGGCAACCTCGCCCTCGGCCGGGCCGAGCTGGCCGTGGCCGAGGGCCGCCTGCAGGCCGCCGAGGAGGCCGTCACCGAGGGCATCGCGCGCGTCGAGCGCACCGGCGACGACGAGGTCCTCGCCCACCTGTGCCTGCTCGGCCTGCGCATCGCCACCGATCGGGCCCTCGCCGTCGCCGGGCGCCAGCCCACCCGCGCCACCGCCCGGGCCGACGCCGCCATCGACCGGTACCACCACCTGCTCGCCGGGCTGGTGGCCCCGGGGCCGCGGGGCGTGGGCCCGGTGCGGGCCGCCGTCGCCGCCACCTGGGCGGCCGAGCGGGCGCGCCTCGATGGAGGGGCCGATCCCGCCGCCTGGGCGGAGGCGGCCGCGCGGTGGGCCGCGGTGCAGTGGCCGCGGCGGGCGGTGCTGGCCACCGTGCGGCGCGCCGAGGCCCTGCTCGCCACCGGTGCCCGCGACGACGCGGGCGCCGTGCTCGAGCAGGCGGTGACGGCGGCGGGGGCCATCGGCAGTCGGCTCCTGGCCGCCCGGGCGGCCGATGTCGCCCGCCGTGCCGGGCTGGTGGTGGGCACGGCGCCGGCCGCCACCGAACATGGGCCCGGGCGGCCGGGCCCGGCGGCGGTCGGGGCGCTCACCCGGCGCGAGCGTGAGGTGCTGCGCCTGGTGGCCGCCGGGGCCACCAACCGCCAGATCGGCGCCGCCCTGTACATCAGCGCCAAGACGGCCAGCGTCCACGTGTCGCGCATCCTCACCAAGCTGGGCGTCGCCACCCGCGACGAGGCCGTCGCCGCCGTGCGGCGGGCCGATCCCTCCGCTCTCGCCTGACTCGTGTGGACTTCGGGTCGCACGACGACCCCAAGTCCCCACGGCCGCCGGCCGGGCGAGGCACGCCCGGCGCACGCGCTTTGCGACGCAAGTGCAGCCGGGTACGGTGCCGGCTGGACGCCGACCCGACGCTGGGGGCGACCGCGGGCGAGGCCCGCCGGGATCGGGACGAGCTCCAACGCCTGGCCCGGGCCGCCGGGCGGTCGTCCTGGTACCCC
>JBIOZN010000213.1:0-10380 GCA_044871175.1 Acidimicrobiales bacterium
TGTTCGACAGCCGCCTCGCCGGCCGCAGCGCCGAGGGCACCCTGCCGGCGGGCCAGCCCATCAACATCAGCGTCGCCGGCCTGGCCCCGGTGTCGCCGGTGGGCACGTTCGTGCCCCTGCCGCCGGCCCGAATCCACGACACCCGGGGCGGCGCGACGCTGGCCGCCCACGAGATCCGCACGTTCCAGGTCACCGGGCTGGGCGGCGTGCCCGCCAACGCCACCACGGCGCTGCTCAACGTCACCGCCGCCGATCCCCAGGGCGACGGCTACCTCACCGCCTTCCCCTGCGGCGGCGAGATCCCCTACGCGTCGAACACGAACTACGTCACCGGCTACAGCAACGGCAACGTGGCCCAGGTGGGCCTGAGCGCCAGCGGCACCGTGTGCGTGCTGACGTGGGCGGCCAGCGACGTGGTGATCGACGTGCAGGGCTACTGGCAGAGCGCCTCCCAGGGCACGCTGTTCAACTCGATCCCGCCCAACCGCCTGTTCGACAGCCGCCTCGCCGGCCGCAGCGCCGAGGGCACCCTGCCGGCGGGCCAGCCCATCAACATCAGCGTCGCCGGCCTGGCCCGTGAGGCCATCAGCGCCGTCGCCCTCAACATCACCGCCGCCCAGCCCGCCGATGGCGGCTACATCACCGCCTACCCGTGCGACGCGCCGGTGCCGCCCACGTCCAACGTCAACTTCGTGCCGGGCGACCTGGTGTCGAACGGCGCAGTGGTGAAGACGTCGGCCGCCCAGGAGTTCTGCCTCCTGGCCTCGGTCGACACTCCGGTGGTGGTCGACATCACCGGCTGGTTCGGCCAGACCGGGTCCACCTCCGGCGGCCGGGTGTCGCCCATCCTCAACCAGCGGGTCATGGACACCCGGGAGACGGGCCAGCGGGTCACGGGTGGCCAGCTGCTCGTGGTGCCCGTGTCCGGCATCGGCGCCGTGCCCGCCAACGCCCTGGGCGTGGTGCTGAACGTCACGGCCGTCGACACCGCCGGCGATGGCTACCTCACCGCCTTTGCCTGCGGCGAGCACATTCCCGAGACGTCCACGGTGAACTACCAGGCCGGGGAGATCGTGCCCAACCTCACGTTCACCGGCGCCGGCGACCTCGGCAGCGTGTGCATCTTCAGCTACGCCGACGCCGACATCGTCGTCGACGTCACCGGCATCGTGAACGCCTGACGGCGGCGGGCGGTGAGCGACCGGCGCCACGGCACCGTCTCGGCCAACGGCATCCGCATCCATGTGGTCGAGCAGGGCGAGGGACCCCTCGTCCTGCTCGTCCACGGTTTTCCCGAGTCGTGGTACTCGTGGCGCCACCAGTTGCCGGCGCTGGCCGCCGCCGGGTTCCGGGCCGCGGCCATCGACGTGCGGGGCTACGGCCGCTCGTCGCAGCCGACGCCGATCGAGGCCTACCGGCTGCTGGCCATGGTGGCCGACAACCTGGGTGTCGTGGAGGCGCTGGGCGAGGAGCGGGCGGTGATCGTGGGCCACGACTGGGGCTCCCCCATCGCCTCGACCTCGGCCCTGCTGCGGCCCGACGTGTTCACCGCCCTGGCGCTGCTCAGCGTGCCCTACAGCCCCCGGGGCAAGACCCGCCCCACCGAGGCGTTCCGGGCCATGGGCGGCGACGAGGAGTTCTACATCAACTACTTCCAGCCGCCCGGCCGGGCCGAGGCCGAGATCGAAGCCGACGTGCGCGGCTGGCTGCTGGGCTTCACGATCGGCGCCTCGGGCGAGGCCATCCCGCCGCCCCAGGGCGGGGTGATCGCGACGGTGCCGCACGGAGGCCAGCTGCGCGACCGGTTCGTGCTGCCCGACACCCTGCCGGCCTGGTTCACCGAGGACGACCTCGAGGTGTACGCGGGCGAGTTCGAGCGCACCGGGTTCACCGGGGGGCTCAACCGCTACCGCAACGTCGACCGCGACTGGGAGGACCTGGCGCCGTGGGCGGGGCGGCCGATCGAGGTGCCCGCCCTGTTCATCGGCGGCAGCCGGGACGGCCCCACGTTGTGGGGCCAGCGCGCCATTGCCGCGTTCCCGACGACGCTCCCCCGGTTGCGGGGGTCGCACATCCTGGAGGGCTGCGGCCACTGGACCCAGCAGGAGCGGCCCGACGACGTGAACCGGCTGCTGGTCGAGTTCCTCGGCTCCCTCTGAACGGTTTGGGCCCGCGCCTCGGGTGGGTAGCCGATCCCTCATGAAAGCAGAGGAAGAGGGCACCCTGGCCCGGGTCCGCGAGCGGGCGGCGGCCGAGCAGGAGGCGTACAGCGGCGAGGCCGAGCGGCCCCTGGGCCAGTACGCCCGGGTGATGGCGGTGTACGCCGGGGCGGTGGGCGCCCTCGCCCTCGTCGCTCGGCGCCGGCGGGTGGCCGTGCCCCGCTTCGGCCCCTACGACCTGGTCGTGCTCGGGCTGGCCACCAACCGGTTGTCGTCGCTGGTGTCGCGCGACAGCATCACCAGCCCGTTGCGGGCGCCGTTCACCCGCTACCGGGGCGTGAGTGGTCCCGCCCAGCTGCAGGAGGAAGCCCGCGGCACCGGGTGGCGGCACACGATCGGCGAGCTGCTCACGTGCCCGTTCTGCGTGTCGCAGTGGGCGGCGACGGGGCTCGTGGCCGGCGAGGTGCTGGCGCCCAACGTCACCCGCCTGGCCTCGACCACGCTCGCGGCCGTGGCCCTGTCGGACGCCACCCACCTCGGGCGGGCGGCCCTGCAGCACGCCGCCTCCTGACGCCCTGATCCAACCCATCGACAACTCTGTGGCACCCCCGGAGTAGACCCCGGGGCATGGACGTCTCAACCGGCCGGGTGCACGCCGCCACCGACGCCACCACCGAGCAGGCTTTGCGCGACCACGGCGACGCCCTCCTGTCCATTCTCGCCACCCGGCACCACCGGGTCGACGACGCCGTGCATCGGCTGTTCCCGGGCGCCGTGCCCCTCCGGGGTGGCCATGCCCGACCACGCCGGGTTCGTCCGGCCAGGTCGCCGCCGAGCAGGCTCGCCTGGCCGTCGGCGAAGAGCTCACCCGGTCGGCCAGAGGGCGGCGTTCGCCAGGGGGAAGTGCTTCAGTCAGCCGAATGCACCGTAGAGGTGCAGATCCCTGACTGAAGCGGCGCGTCGAGGCGCAGGCGCAGGCGCCCCGGGCGGGCCCCGGGCAGGCGCCGGGCGGGCGCCGGGCAGGCGCCCGACGCCGGGACGATGCCGGCTAGGCGCTGCGGCGGCGCGGGGCCGCCTTCTTCTTGGCCGCCGCCTTCTTGGGGCCCGACTGCTTCTTGGCCGGCTTCTTGGCCGGCGACTGCTTCTTGGCCGGCGACTGCTTCTTGGCCGGCGCCGAGTCCGTCCCGGCCGCCGCCTCCTTCTCCTTCTTCTGCGGGCGCTCGTCGTCTTCGTCTTCGTCTTCGTCGTTGTCGGAGTCGTCGTCGTCGGGCGCCAGCGCCTGGGCCGCCTTGTCGAGCTCCTTGGCCAGCCCCTTGTTGCCTCCCTTGCGGGCGGCGGCCACGCTCGCCTCCAGGGCCTTCATGAGGTCGATCACGTTCGACCGCTCGGGCGGTGGCTCCTCGCGCGTGATCTCCTCACCCTTGGCCTTGCGCTCGATGAGGTCCCGCAGCTGCTCGGTGTAGGTGTCGTGGTAGCGGTCCGGCTCCCAGTCGGTGGCCAGGGAGTCGATGATCTGCGCGGCCAGGCGCAGCTCCTTGGGATCGGGCTTGGCCCCCTTGACCGGGATCCCCTCGACCTGGTCCTGGGGCACGACCTCGTCGGCGAAGCGCATGGTCGACAGCGCCAGGGCGCCGTCCAGGGGACGCACCGCCGCCAGGTACTGCTTGGTGCGCATCACCACCGTGCCGATGCCGACCCGTTGCTGCTCCTCCATGGCCGTCAGCAGCAGCCGGTAGGCCCGCTCGGCGCGGTCACCGTCGGGCGCCAGCCAGTAGGTGTTCTCGTAGTAGATGGGATCGACCTCGTCGAGGTCGACGAAGTCGCCGATGTCGATCGTGCGGGTGGTGGCCGGGCGCAGCTCGTCGAGCTCGTCGGTGTCGACGATGACGTAGCTGCCCTTCTCGATCTCGTAGCCCTTCTCGATGTCGTCGGAGTCCACCTCCTTGCCCGACTTCTCCGACACCTTCTGGTAGCGGATGCGCGCCCCGCTGCCCTTCTCGAGCTGATGGAAGTGGACCTCGTGGTCGTGCACGGCCGAGTACGCCTTCACCGGCACGTTCACCAGCCCGAAGCTGATCGCCCCGCTCCAGATTGCCCTCGCCACGCCCGCCGACGCTATCCGCGGGTTCAACCAGCGTTCACATGCCGACGGTCATCGGCCCCGTCCGGCGGGCGATAGTAGGTGCCGTGGTGAGCGTGCGCGCCGGCTGTGAGTTCTCCTGGAACGCGGCCCACCCCACCGCCGCCGTCATCCAGGTCGAGCCCCGACCCGAGGCGGCCGCCGTCGTCAGCGAGCACTGGGAGAGCGAACCCGAGCTGGCCACCCGCACCTACCGGGACCACTACGGCAACACCTGCCGGCGCGCCGTGATCCCCGCCGGGCCGGTGCGGCTCCGCTACGACCTCGTGGCCGACGTCGGCGACGAGCCCGACCGGGTGGAGACCAACGCCGGCGAGCTGGCTCCTCAGGCCCTCCCCGACGACACGCTGCTCTACACCCTGCCCAGCCGCTTCTGCCTGTCCGACGTGCTCGGTCCCGCCGCCTGGAAGCACTTCGGCCACCTGCGGCCGGGGTACCCCCGGGTGCAGGCGATCTGCGACTTCGTGCACCACCACCTCACCTTCGGCTACGGCACCAGCACCCCGCTCACTTCGGCGGTGGAGGTCTACGAGGCCCGAGCCGGCGTGTGCCGCGACTTCGCCCACCTGGCCATCACGTTCTGCCGGGCGCTCAACATCCCCGCGCGCTACGCCTTCGGCTACCTGCCCGACATCGGCGTGCCCCCGCCCGACGCCCCGATGGACTTCTGCGCCTGGATGGAGGTGTTCCTCGAGGGGGGCTGGTACACCTTCGACCCGCGCAACAACCAACCCCGCGTGGGGCGGGTGCTCATCGGGCGGGGACGCGACGCCCTCGACGTCGCCATGGTCACCACGTACGGGGCGCCACTGCTGGTGAACATGCAGGTCTGGGCGGACGAGGTGCTGGCGAGCGGCCGGGCGTGACGGACGCGCCCGACGCGCTCATCACACCGGACCAGCGCGCCGACGGGCCTGGCACGTCGCCTGCTCCCGCCGGCGGGGCGGCGGGACCGCCGCGACGGCTTCGGCAACCACATGGTCGAGTTCGTGGTCGGTCGGGTCGAGGACGCCATCGAGTTCCGGGCCTCGGCCTGGTCACGCGCGAGGACGGCCACCGCCCCGACCCCGTGACCCCCGAGGCGGGCCGCCGCCATGCTGGCGCCCACCCGGCTGACGACGCCCGACGACGACCTCTGCGCCGCCGCCCGAGAGTTGGCCGGCGACGGGCGCCCGGCGCGAGGCGCGGGGCGCGCTCCCCACCCCGGGCTCAGCGGCGGCGCTGGGCCTTGGTCTCTTCCAGGGCGTCGTCGACGGCCTTGGCCTGGTCCTTGGCCGCCAGGGCCTCACGCTCGGCGTGCAGGGCCTCGCGCTCGTCGGCCACGCTGGCCTTGCGGGCGCCGCGCTCGTGGCGGGCGATGGCGTCCTTGGTGGCCTCCTCGGCCCGCTCGGCCGCGCCGGCCCGCTGCTCGGCCTCCTGGTCGGCCTGGCGCCGGCGCTCCTCCCGGCGCTGGTCGAGCTCGGACTCGCGCCGGTCGGCGGCCTCGCTCGTCTGGCGGCGCCGATCCTCGGCCTGCTCGCGGCGCTGGTCGAAGCGCTCGTCGGCCTCCACTCGCCGTTCGTCGGCCATGGCCTCGAGCTGCCCGGCCCGGCGCAGCTCCCGCACTTTGGCCGAGGCGACCCGGCCCTCCTCGGTGAGGGTCTCGTCGCGCAGGACGGTGCCGGCGAGCTGCTTGACGCCGGCCTCGAAGCTGTCGAAGGCGAGGGCCGGCCCCCACGGCCGCTGCTCGCCGTCACCGCCGCGGCGCAGCAGCGTCTCGGCGGCCGTCAACGGGAAGCGCACGAACCACAACCACGTGCGGACGTAGGTGCGGGGGATGGTCTGCAGGGTCTCGGTGGGACTGGGCATGGTGTCGTTCCTCCGGTCGAATCGGGGCGGGCGCCGGGCGACGGCGGGCCGCTTCAGTCCTGGTCGGGTCGGTCGAGGGCCTCGGCCGCGGCGCGCGCCCGGGCGGCCTCGGCCTCGAGGCGGGCGGCCTCCTGGCGGTCGGCCGCCCGCTGCTGGGCGGCCCGGGTCTCCTCGGCGCTGACGGCGGCCTGGGCGGCCTGCTCCTGGCGCTCGACCTGGGCCTCGGCGGCGGCGTGCTCGCGGGCGATGCGCTCTTGTTCGGCGGCGCGGTCGCGGTCGATCTGCTGCTGGCGGCGCTCGGCGGCCGCCTCGGCGTCGAGCGCCTGCTCCTCCACGGCCAGCTCTCGCTCGCGGCGCTCCACCTCGGCCTGGCGGGCGTGCTGCTCAGCTTCGGCTTCGCGGCGATCGGCCTCGGCGAGGGCATCGGCCTTCTCGCCGTGCAGCTGGCCCTCGCGCTGGAGGTCTTCGTCGCCCAGGACGGCGCCGACGGCCTCCTTGGCCCGGCCCTTCACCCGCTCGACGAACCCGCCACCTTCACCACTGCCAGCCATTGTCGCCTCCTCGTCGCTTCCCGTCGTTGCTGCAAAGCATCTGGCTACCGCGACCGGGGGCGGCGCCAAACGTGACAGCGGCCACGCAGGCCCAGAAGGGGGCCCTCAGAGGGCGTCGGCGGTGTAGCGCGACGAGGCGTTCCAGAGCAGGAACGACGTGATCCCGTCGTCGGCCGCGGCCTGGATCTGGGACCGCACCTGGTCGGGCCCGTACGGGATCCCCTGGGAGAAGTCCTGCAGCCACGGGATGATGCGGGTGTTCGTGCCGGTCACGATGCTCTGGAAGTCGACCAGCGAGCGCTGCACGATCTCGTAGGGGGCGGCGTTGGGATTGGGCAGGTCGTACTCGCCCTTGCCCCAGTGCGACGGGTACACCATCGGCGACAGGTAGTCGGCGTACTTGCCATCTCGGGGATGTTCTGGGCGATCTGGTCGCCGCGCGTGGCCGAGATGCCGTACACCGACGCCCCCACGAAGGCGCCGGCGGGGCGCACCTGGTCGTGGGCGCCCTTCAGGAACTCGACGATGATGGGGCTCGGATCGCCCTCCCACCCGGGAAACACGAGCTTGTCCAGCTTGCCGTCAGGCCGGCGGATGTAGTCGTAGAGGACGTCATCGAAGCCCAGGTGGGCGGCTTCCACTGCCAGGTCGATGTTGTACTGGCGGACCTCGGCGTCGGCCGGGTTGGTGAACGAGTACGGGCCGTAGGTGTCCTTGCCGTAGGGCTCGCCGCTGGGCGTCTGCACGACCCGCTGGCGGGCCCCGTTGTTCCACGACCACTCGCCCAGCTTCGGGTCACGGAAGGCCACGATGCGACCGACCACGCGTCCGCCCAGGTCGTGGATCGTCTGGATGGCGGCGGCGGCGTCGTAGTGCCCGGCGTTCGCCCCCACCTGGCGGGCCAGCGGCACCTGGGTGTCGTAGCCGACGATGCCGTCCTCGTCCTTGACGTCGAGCTCGATGGTGTCGATCTTCTTCGAGCGCAGGAGGTCGAGGATCGGCTCGCGCAGGGAGTCGGCCGACCACGCCAGGGCCGTCATGTGCACGGCTCGCATCCCCGGGTGGGGGACGACGACGGGTACCTGGGCGCTGGCGGTGTTGCCGGCGGCGTCGGCGGCGGTGGCGACGACCTGGGCGGGCGGGGCCGTGAAGGTGGCCGTGAACGTCCCGTCGGGACCCATCGCCACCTGCGCCCCGTCGACCGTGACGCTGTCGGCCCCCTGCACCGTGCCGCTCATCGTGAGGGGCTGGTCGGGTGAGTCGGCCCGCAGGTCGGTGGGCAGCGCGATCACGGGCGGGGTGGCGTCGACGGTGAACGAGAGGGTGGTGGCGCGATCACGGCCGAAGGGGCCGCGCCCGGCGACCTCGACGCGCACCTGGTGGGGACCGTCGGCCAGGCCCGAGCCCGCTGGACGCCAGACGAGGGCGGGGCCCTCGGCCGTCCAGGCCGCCGGCGCGCCGTCGACCAGCAGGGCGACGTCGTCGGCGCCCGTCCCCTCGCTGGGGACGGCCTGGAGCGCCATGTCCTGCAGGCGGGCGGGACCGGCCAGCTCGCCGTCGGTGATGCCCGAGACGGTCACGTCCACCGGCTGGGGCCACAGGCGCACCAAAGCGACGGCGGCGACGACGGCCAGCACGACGATGACGCTGACCAGGATGGTGAGACGTCGGCGGGTGCGCGTGGGCACCGGACCCGGCGCCGGCGGCGAGTCGAGGATCGTCATGGCCTGCCTGTGCGGGGACGCCCGCCCCGTCGGCGGCCGCCCGTGGCCCGACAGGCTGGCACATCCACCACCCCTGGTTGGGGACGCGGGGTGTTCCCCCGGCGAGGAAGCCGCGCTCTACGGTGGGAACCCGTGCTCGGCCGCCGCCTGCCCGCCGCCCTCGTCGCCGTCGGCCTCGGGGCCGCCCTGACGGCCGGGTGCGGCGCCCGGCCCGACGTCACCGGCCTGGGCGAGGGGGCGGCGGGGCCCGTGTCGGCACCGTCGCAAGCGGTGCGCAACTCGGCCGCCGCCCAGTCGGTCGACACCGCGGCGCCCGATACCGCGCCTGCGGACACCGCGCCCTCCGACACCGCCGCTGGCGCCGTCCCGGCCGAGGGATCGAGCGACTTCGTGCCGGCCGCGCCGGCGTCGGTCTCGGGCACGACGGCACCCGCCGCCGCCCCGCCCGCCACCACGGCAGCCACGCTGCCGCCCACCACGACGACCCGGCCGCCACCGGCCGGGGCCTACGCCGGTGCCGACCCTGCCGCGGTGGGCGCCAACGAGCTGGGCGAGGTACCCATCCTCATGTACCACCAGATCGTCCCCGAGCCCAAGGCGGTGTACGACCGCCGGCCCGAGGACCTGCGGGCCGAGCTCGAACGCCTGGCCAACGAGGGCTACGTGCCCGTCACCGCCGCCGAGTACGCCAAGGGCGACTTCAGCGCCGTGCCCGCCGGGGCCCACCCGGTGGTGCTCACGTTCGACGACTCGACGACCAGCCAGCTGACCCTGGGGGCCGACGGGAGCGCGGCCCCCGACACCGCCGTGGCCATCCTGCTGGAGGTGGCCGCCGCCCATCCGGGCTTCCGGCCGGTGGCCACCTTCTACGTCAACGTCGACCCTTTCGCCGAGAGCGGCAAGACGACCTTGCCCTGGTTGGTCGCCCACGGCTTCGAGATCGGCAACCACACCCTGAAGCACACCAACCTGAGCAACAAGTCGAGCGACGAGGTCCGCATGGCCCTGGCCACCCTGCAGAACATCGTGGTGACGGCCGTACCCGGCTACACCATCACCACGATGGCGCTGCCCCAGGGCGGCAAGCCGGCCGACATGGCCGCCGCCGTCGACGGCACCGTGGGCGGCACCACCTACCACTTCGACGCCGTGATGCTGGCCGGAGCCGAGCCGGCCAAGTCGCCCTTCCGCTCCAACTACAACCCCACGTCCGTCCAACGCATCCGCTCCCAGGGCACCGATGGGCCCGAGCCCGAGTGGGGCTCCACCACCTGGCTCGACCGCCTCGCCCAGCACCCCGAGTTCCGGTTCACGTCCGACGGTGACCCGAACTGGATCAGCTTCCCCGCCGCCGCCGCCGGTGACCTCGCCCCGGCGTACGCCGCCCGCGCCCACCCGTACTGACGCCGGGCGGCTGGCCCACGGCGTGGCGGCGCACCAGGCGCAGGTTGTGCTCTCCTGGGGCGCCGAGTGTTCCTGGTGCGCCCACACGGGCCGTGGGACACTGCCACGATGAGGGCAGGAGAGGAGAGCTCGGAGACGGCCGGGCCCGACACTCCGGGCGCCGGCGGCCAGGGCCTGGCCGAGCAGCAGCGCCTCCGGCGCGAGCACCGGGCCGCCGTCGCCGCCGCCCACGCCGACCCCTACCCGGGCCGCTTCGAGCGCAGCGCCACCGCCGCCGAGCTGCACGACCGCTTCGCCGGCCTGGTCCCCGACACGCGCACCGGTGCCACCGCCGCCGTCGCCGGCCGGGTGATGAGCGTGCGGGGCCACGGCAAGCTCGTGTTCGCCTCGCTGCGCGACGCCAGCGGCTCCATCCAGTTGCTGCTGCAACGACCGCGGCTCGATGCGGCATCGACAGTGGCGCTCGACAACCTGGACGAGTCCGACTGGGTCGGCGCACGCGGCGAGGTCATCACCAGTCGGCGGGGTGAGCTGTCGATCGACGTCGACCAGCT
>JBIOZN010000214.1:0-5399 GCA_044871175.1 Acidimicrobiales bacterium
CGTCCTCGTCGCCCCCGTAACTCCCCCCGGCCACCGTGACGCGGATGTGGTCGACGTCAGTCGCACGGACGACGAACGGGCTGCCCGGCGCCGCCCCCACTCCACCGGCGGCGAGCGTCAACAGAGCGGCGTGCTCGTCGGCCACCTCGACCCACAGGTTGAACCCGTCGGTGCCCGTGGTGGTCACGCCCCGGGCGTCGAGGGCGGCGACGAGCCGCTTGCGCCGCTCCGCGTAGGAGGCTCGGGCCCGCTCCACCGCGTCGATGCTGGCCGGATCGCGCAGCAGCGCGACCAGCACGGCCTGCAGCACCCGGCTCGACCAGCCCGGCCCCAGCAGCCGGCGCGCCGCCACCGCGCCGATCACCTCGCCCGCCCCGCCCACCGCCGCCAGGCGGAGGTCGGGCCCGTGTGACTTCGAGAACGCCAGGATGTGCACGGTGCCGTGGGGCCGCCACCGGCCCAGGCTCACGGGCTCGCTGGACGCGATGTCGCCAGCATGGTCGTCCTCGACGACCAACACGTCATGGCCCCGCAGCAGTGACGCCAGCCGGCGCGCCCGAGCCGGCGTCATGCTCACTCCCGCGGGGTTCTGCGCCCGGGGCTGGAGGAACAGGGCCACCGGGTCGTACGCCAGCGCCGCCCGCAGCGCCTCGGGGACGATGCCCTGGTCGTCGAGGGGCAGGCCCACCACCTCGGCCCCGAGCTGCTCGAGCAGGTCGACCAGCGGGGGGAAGCACGGGTCCTCCACCAGCACCCGGTCGCCCAGGCGCACGCAGTGGGTGCACACCCGGTCGAGGGCGTCCATGGCCCCGTCCACGACGGTGAGCGCCTCGGGCGCGAACGGCCAGCGGGCCCGCAGCACCTCCCCCAGCTCGGGCAGGACCGGGTCGTCCAGGTAGCTGGTCGTGAGCCCCTGGCGGGCGACGTGGGCCAGCATGGGGCCGAGGTCGGGCAACAGGGCGGGGTCGGGCGTGCCCGTCGCCAGGTCGAGGGGGACGTGGTGGTGCCCCTCGCCCTCGGGGGCCACGACCTGGCGATAGCGGCGGGCGCCCCGCCACCGGGCCCGGTCCACCACGAACGTGCCCAGCCGGCCGCGGGCCTCGATGACGCCGGCGGCGGCCAACGACCGCCACGCCTCGCTCACCGTCGTCGGGCTCATGCCCAGCTCGCGGGCCAGCGCCCGCACGGTGGGCAGCCGGCTGCCGGCGGGCAGGGCACCGCTGGTGACCAGGCGGCTGAGGGCGGCGGCCACACCGCGGGGCGTGCGGTCGTCGACGGCGGCGGCCACGGTTGCCAGCACGCTGTCAGACAACCGATCTCTCCTTGTCATGTACCGGCACGATCCCCCCATTGTTCGGCTTCATCCGTGCCGCTTACGATGCGGCCGCGAGGGAGGCAACGCAAGCGCGAAGGAGCTCGCCATGGCCGATGCCGACACGGTCCGCGCCGCGCTGGTGCAGACGACCTGGACCGGCGACAAAGAGACGATGATCAAGGCCCACGAGGAGTACGCCCGCCAGGCCGCCGGCCAGGGCGCGCGGGTGATCTGCTTCCAGGAGCTGTTCTACGGGCCCTACTTCTGCCAGGTGCAAGACGCCCAGTTCTACGACTACGCCGAGCCCATCCCCGGCCCCACCACCGAGCGCTTCTCGGCGCTGGCGGCCGAGCTGGGCATGGTGATGGTGCTGCCCATGTACGAACAAGAGCAGCCCGGCGTGCTCTACAACACCGCCGCCCTGGTGGACGCCGACGGGCAGTACCTGGGCAAGTACCGCAAGACGCACATCCCCCAGGTGAAGGGTTTCTGGGAGAAGTTCTACTTCCGTCCCGGCAACCTCGGGTACCCGGTGTGGGACACCGCCGTCGGCCGGGTCGGGATCTACATCTGCTACGACCGCCACTTCCCCGAGGGGTGGCGGGCGCTGGGCCTGAACGGCGCCCAGATCGTGTTCAACCCGTCGGCCACCAGCCGGGGCCTGTCGGCCTACCTGTGGAAGCTCGAGCAGCCCGCCGCCGCCGTGGCCAACGAGTACTTCATCGGCGCCATCAACCGGGTCGGCATCGAGGACCTGGGCGACGACGACTTCTACGGCACGTCGTACTTCGTCGACCCCGAGGGCAAGTTCGTGGGCGAGCCGGCCGACGCCTACGAGGCCGAGCTGGTGGTGCGCGACCTCGACCTCGGCCTGCTCGCCGAGGTCCGCAACCGCTGGGCCTTCTACCGCGACCGCCGCCCCGACATGTACGGGCCGCTGGTCGAGTCATGACCCGGCTCCTCGTCAGCGGCGGCACGGTGGTGTCGTCCACCGGCGCCGCGCCCATGGACGTGCTCGTCGACGGCGAGACCATCGCCGCCCTCTACGCCCCCGGCCAGGCGGCCGCCACCGGCGTCACCGCCGACCGCACCATCGACGCCACCGGCAAGTACGTGGTGCCCGGCGGGGTCGACGCCCACACCCACATGGAGCTGCCCTTCGGCGGCACCACCGCGTCGGACAACTTCGAGACCGGCACCCGGGCGGCGGCCTGGGGCGGCACCACCACGATCGTTGACTTCGCCGTCCAGCGCACCGGCGAGATCGTGCAGGAGCGGCTGGGCGAATGGCATCGCAAGGCCGACGGCAACTGCGCCATCGACTACGCCTTTCATCAGATCCTGGGTGGGGTCGACGACGAGAGCCTGAAGGCGATGGACGAGCTGGTCGACCACGAGGGCATCACCAGCTTCAAGCTGTTCATGGCCTATCCCGGCGTTTTTTATTCCGACGACGGCCGGATCCTGCAGGCCATGCAGAAGGCGCGCGAGAACGGTGCCGTCATCATGATGCACGCCGAGAACGGCATCGCCATCGACGTGCTCATCGGCCAGGCGCTCGCTCGGGGTGACACGGCGCCCTACGTGCACAGCCTCACCCGTCCCCCCGAGCTGGAGGGGGAGGCGACCAACCGGGCCATCCAACTGGCCAAGGTCGCGCAGGGGACGCCGTTGTACATCGTGCACCTGTCGGCCAGGCAGGCCCTGGTCGAAGTCGCCCGGGCCCGGGCGTCGGGCGCCAACGTGTTCGCCGAGACCTGCCCGCAATACCTGTGGTTCAGCTTGGAAGAGCACCTCATGAAGCCCGGCTTCGAGGGAGCGGCCTATGTGTGCTCCACCCCGATCCGGGCCCGGGCCGAGGGCCACCAGGCGGAGCTGTGGAAGGGGCTGCGCACCAACGAGCTGTCGGTGGTGTCCACCGACCACTGCCCGTTCTGCATGAAGGAACAGAAAGAGCTCGGCCTCGGCGACTTCTCGAAGATCCCCAACGGCATCGGCAGCGTCGAGCACCGCATGGACACCATCTACCAAGGTGTCGTCCTGGGTGAGATCAGCCTGCCCCGCTGGGTCGAGCTGTGCTCCACCACGCCGGCGCGCATGTTCGGGCTGTATCCGCAGAAGGGCACCATCGCGCCCGGCTCCGACGCCGACATCGTGATCTACAACCCGAGCTCGTCATGGACGATCAGCGTCGAGAACCACCACATGAACATCGACCACTCCGCCTACGAGGGCATCCGCATCGACGGCCGAGTCGACACGGTGCTGTCCCGTGGCGCGGTCGTCGTCGAGGGCGACCAGTACACCGGCACCAAGGGCCACGGCCGGTTCGTGAAGCGGGGCCTGTCGCAGTACCTGCTCTAGAGGAGGCGTGATGAAGCGCATCAGCCACTGGATCGGCGGCCGTTCCGTCGAGGGCACCTCGGGCCGAACCGGCCCGGTGTTCAACCCCGCCACCGGCGAGCAGCAGGCCGCGGTCGACTTCGCCTCGGTGGACGAGGTCGACACCGCCGTCGCCGCCGCCCTCGCCGCCTTCCCCGTGTGGCGGGCGACGTCGCTCTCTCGCCGCAGCGAGGTGCTGTTCCACTTCCGCGAGCTGGTGGACGCCAATCGCAAGGAGATCGCCAGCCTGCTCACCGCCGAGCACGGCAAGGTCCTGAGCGACGCCTTGGGCGAGGTCGCCCGGGGTCTGGAGAACATCGAGTTCGCCTGCGGCGTCCCCCACCTGCTGAAGGGCGGCTACAGCGAGCAGGCCGCCACCGGCGTGGACGTGTACTCCATCCATCAGCCCCTGGGCGTGGTGGCCGGCATCACGCCGTTCAACTTCCCGGCCATGGTGCCGATGTGGATGTTCGGCAACGCCATCGCCTGCGGCAACAGCTTCGTGCTGAAGCCATCGGAGAAGGACCCGTCGGCGTCGCTGTTCCTGGCCGAGCTGCTGGCCCAGTCGGGGGTGCCCGACGGCGTGTTCAACGTCGTGCAGGGCGACAAGGTGGCCGTCGACCGGCTGCTCGAGCACCCCGACGTGCAGGCGGTGAGCTTCGTCGGCTCCACACCCATCGCCCGGTACGTGTACGAGCACGGCACGGCCGCGGGCAAGCGGGTGCAGGCGCTGGGCGGGGCCAAGAACCACATGGTCGTGCTGCCCGACGCCGACATCGCCATGGCCGCCGACGCCGCCGTGTCGGCCGGGTACGGCTCGGCGGGCGAGCGGTGCATGGCCATCAGCGTGGTGGTGGCCGTCGGCGACGCCGCCGACCCGCTGGTGGACGCCATCCGGGACCGCCTGCCCAAGCTGCGCGTCGGGCCCGGGGCCGAGCCCGACAGCGACATGGGCCCGCTCATCACACGCGAGCACCGCGACCGGGTGGCGGGCTACCTCGACAAGGGGGCGGAGGCGGGGGCCCGCGTCGTGGTGGACGGCCGCGAGGCGCCGGTGACCCAGGGCGACGGCTTCTTCCTGGGCGCCTCGCTGATCGACGACGTGCAACCCGGCATGGACGTGTACCGCGACGAGATCTTCGGGCCGGTGCTGTCGGTCATGCGGGTGGCCACGTACCACGAGGCGCTGCGCCTGGTGAACGAGAACCCGTACGGCAACGGGGCGGCCATCTTCACCCGCGACGGCGGCGTGGCCCGCCAGTTCCAGTTCGACGTGGAGGCGGGGATGGTGGGCGTGAACGTGCCCATCCCGGTGCCGGTGGCGTACTACAGCTTCGGCGGCTGGAACGACTCGCTGTTCGGCGACACCCACATGTACGGCCCCGAGGGCATCCACTTCTACACGCGCACCAAGGTCGTCACGTCCCGGTGGCCCGACCCGGCTACCTCGGCGGTCGACCTCGGCTCCCCCCAGAACCGCTGATGCTCGCGCCCGCCCGCTTCCGGCCGCCGAGCCCCATCCGCTTCGGTCAGGGATGTGCACCTCTACGGTGCACATCCCTGCCTCAGGCCGCTCGGTGCACCTGATGGACGTCGGCATCGTCCTGCAGACCGACCCGCCCGCCAGCCGGGTGGTCGAGCTCGCCCGCCAGGCCGAGCTGCGGGGGTTCAGCCACGTGTGGACGTTCGACTCCCACCTGCT
>JBIOZN010000215.1:0-3783 GCA_044871175.1 Acidimicrobiales bacterium
TCGACCCCGACGACGTCAGCCTGCTCGTGGCCCTGTTCGTCGGTCCCGACGAGCAGGCCGTGCGGCGGGCCGTCGAGCCCGGGCTCCTGCGCGTGCTCGACGTCATCCAGGGCAAGCTCCGCACCTGGCTGGACGCCGTCCCCGCCGGCCCGGCGGGCGAGGCGCCGCGGGCCCGCCTGCGCGAGCTGGCCGCCCAGTTCCAAGCGACGACCTATGAGACCTTCGCCGCGTCGATGGCCCTGTTCGGGACACCGGCGGAGGTGGCCGACCGCCTGGCCGGGCTGCGGGCGGAGCTCGGCATGGGCCGGGTCATCGCCTGGTTCAACCCTGGTGGCCTTCTCCCCCACGGTGAGGTGCTCGACAGCATGGAGCTGTTCGCCACCGAAGTGATCCCCCAGTTCGACCACGACCACCCGGTCGCGACGGCGGCCTGAGGCCCGAGGAGGCAGCCATGGGCACCCCGAATCCCACCGACATCGCGCCGAGCGCGGACCTGCCGCCGCCCCGGCCGGCCCCGGCGGCGGCCGGCCCCGAGCCCTTCGTCGTCACGACCCCCACCACGACCCTGACGCTCGACGAGCAGCGGCGGGGCCAGATCACCGTGAGCATCACCAATGTGGCCGGCCGGCCCCTGCGCGCCCGGCTGCGGATCGACCCCGACCCGCCGGCGGCGGCGCCGTGGTTCGCGGTGACGGCTACGGCCGAGCGGGAGTTCGGGCTGGGGGCCACCGAGGCCTTCGCCGTCGCCGTGGCCGTGCCCGCCGAGGTCGCTCCCGGCCGTTACCAGGTGCGGCTCGACGCCGTCGCCGAGGACCACCCCGATGAGACCTTCACCATGGGGCCGACCGTCGCCGTCACCGTCCCCGCGACGCGACGCCGGCGGTCGCGCCGGCCCTGGCTCGTCGCCGCGGCGGTGGCGGCGGTCGTCGTGCTCGGCGGCGTCATCGCCGCCGTGGTCGCCGCCGGCGGCGATCGCGTCGCTGTGCCGGGGGTGACGGGCCAGGCGGCGACGGCCGCGATCGACACCGTGACCAACGCGGGCCTGAAAGCGGCTCCCGACGACTTCGTCGTCAACCCCTGCGACCCACCGGTGGTGAGCCAGGACCCGGCGCCGGGCGAGACCGCCGACGAGGGGGCGACAGTGACGCTCACCATCGGCACGTGCAGGAACATCGTCGAGGTGCCTGACGTGGTGGGCGTGAGCTCCGGTGAAGCCGACGAGCTGACCGCCAACTTCGTCCAACTGGAGGTGGCGCGCGTCGGGACGACGTTCGAGTGCGGGCCCGACATCCTCGCCCAGAAGCCCAGCGCCGGCGCCCAGGTCGACAGGAACACCGTCGTCGTGATTGCCCTGCCCCGCTCCCCCTCGTCGTGCCCCCCCGACGCGGAGGTCGAGACCCAGGCCGACCCCTTCGACGTCTTCCCGCAGTTCGCGACGAGTTGAGGTCGCCTGACGACCCCAACCGGTCACAGAGTCAGAGGCGGTAGACCCGTCGGGCGGTGCCGGCGAAGAGGGCGGCCCGCTCGGCGTCACTGGCGCCGGCGGCGATCTTCTTGAACGCGTTCCACAGCGTCACGTAGCCGCACGACATCCGGTCGACCGGGAAGTTCGACTCGAACATGCACCGCTCGGGCCCGAAGGCGTCGATGACGTAGCGGACCGGGTCGCCCCACGCGGCCACCAGGTCGTTGCTGGAGGGCGGCTCGGGGGCGGCCTCGAAGCCCAGCCCGAAGATGGCCATCCCGATCCCGCCCAGCTTCACCACCACGTTGGGGCAGGCGGCGAGGCCGGCCAGGTCACGCCGCCACCCGGCCATGACCTCGTCGCGCCGGCCCGCGTAAGGCCCGATACCCAGCGGGCCGCCCAGGTGGTCGAGCACGATCGTGCACTCGGGCACGGCCCGGGCCAGGTCGGTGAGCTCGGGGATCTGGGGGTGGTAGAGCCAGGCGTCGAAGGAGAGGCCGCCCCGGGCCAGGGCCCGCACGCCCCGCCGGAACCCGTCGTCGCCCATCAGCCCGGGCGGCGGCCGGGTGTGGGTGCGGCGGACGGCCGGGTCGGGGTCGAAGGCGGTGGCGTGGCGGATGCCCCGGAAGCGGCCGCGCCCGGCGGCCCCGTGGGCGTCGAGCGCCTCCAGCACGCCGTCACCCCGGCTGAGGTCGGCGAAGGCGACGATGCCGGCGATGGTCGCCCCGGCACCGGCGGCGTCGCCCTGCTCGGCGACGGCGGCCACGGTCTCGGTCTCACCCACGGGGCGCAGGGCGTCGGGGCCGTCGGTGCGGTAGCCCCACATGCACTCGACGAACACCGTCGCTTCGACCCGGTGGCCGGCGCCGGTGTCGGCGTGCAGGTCGTCGAGGAGATAGGTGCTCTTGGCGTGCTCCCACAGATGGTGGTGGGGGTCGACGATGGGGAGATCAGGATCGAGGGGGGCCTCGGTGCGTCGGGCCAGCCAGGCGTCGTCCCAGCCGTACACCGGCCTATTCGCCGGCTTCCTCGGACTCTTCGGCGAGGCTGGCCGGGCCTACCACGCCGGCGGCGGCCAGGGCGGCGACCTCGCCGTGGTTCAGGCCGAGCTCGCCGAGGATCGCCACGGTGTGCTCGCCCACTTCGGGGGCCGGGCCCCGGGGCGCCACCTGCACCCCGTCGATGCGGAACGGCACGGCGACGGTGCGGAAGCGCCCGTTCGGGTGTTCCACCGTGGGGAACAGGCCCACCGCCTCGGCCTGGGGGTCGGCGACCAGGTCGGTGAGCGTCGACGCCGGCCCCCAGATCAGCCCGGCGTCGTCGAAGCGCTTGCCCCACTCGGCCAGGGGCGCGGTGGCGAAGGCGCCGTCGATCAGGTCGATCAGGGCGGGCATGTTGTCGAACCGGCTCTTGGGCGAGTCGAAGCGAGGATCGTCCACCCATTCGGGATGGCCGACGGTGGCGCAGAACCGGGGCCACCAGTGCAGCTCGGGCATGTTGAGCACGATCCAGCGGCCGTCGCCGCAGGGGAAGCGGTTGGCCAGCGGCGTGATGAGGTGATGGCGGTCGCGCCGGGTCGGCTGGCGCCCGTCCACCAGGGTGGCGGCCAGGTCGGTGGCCATCGTCCACGTCGCCGTGGCGAACAGGCTGACCTCCACCACCTGACCCTGGCCCGTGCGCTCGGCCAGGCGGAGCCCGGCCAGGATGGCCGCGACCATGGTGACGCCGGTGGTGTGGTCGCCCTGGGCGGGCCGGGGCTGGGTGGCCGTCATCCCCGGCTCCATCAGCGTGTCGGTGATGGCGCCGCGGCCGAAGAAGGCGGTGACGTCGTAGCCCGGCCGGTCGGCGTCGGGGCCGGTGGTGCCGTAGCCGGTGACGGTGGCGTGCACCAGCCGCCGGTTGGCGGCCTGCAGGGTGGCCGGGTCGAGCCCGTAGCGCTGCTGGCGGCGGGGCAGCAGGTTGCACAGGAACACCTGCGCCTGGGCCGCCAGCCGCTGCACGAGGTCGACGCCCTCGGGGCGGTCGAGGGCGACGGCGATGGAGCGCTTGCCCCGGTTGTCGACCTGGAACGGGTAGTCCAGCGAGGGCATGCCCGGCGGGGGCTTGGCCTGGCGCAGCAGGCCCCGGCCGGCGTCGCCCCGCAGGGGCTCGACCTTGACGACGTCGGCACCCAGGTCGGCCAGCACGGCCCCAGCGCTGGGCGCGGCCACCCAGCTCGACACCTCGACCACCCGCACGTCACTGAGCGGTGCCTCCACGCGCGCCTCCCCCGTCGTCGGGCGACAACCTAGGACGTGCCCGGCACGTGCCCGGCGTCT